>JASHUC010000448.1 GCA_030040235.1 Gammaproteobacteria bacterium
TGGCACTTCATCGGGCGCATCCAGGCGAACAAGACCAGACCCGTAGCCGAGCACTTCACGTGGGTGCACGGCCTGGACCGCCTCGACCACGCCCGGCGGCTCTCGGCGCAGCGTCCCTATCACGCCCCGGCGCTCCAGGTTTGCATCCAGGTTAACCTCGCCGGTGAGGCCGGCAAGGGCGGGGTGGCGCCCGCCGAGGTGGATGCGCTCGCGGCGGCGGTCGCCGAGCTGCCGCGCCTCAAACTGCGCGGCCTGATGTGCCTGCCGCCCGAGGAGCACTCCCTGGAGAGGCAGCGTCGCTGGTTCGCCGCGCTCCGGGGGATGTTTGAAGCGCTCAACGCCGCGGGCGCGCGGCTCGATACGCTCTCGATGGGCATGAGCGCCGATCTCGAGGCCGCGGTGCTCGAGGGCGCGACCCTCGTGCGCGTGGGCACCGCTTTGTTCGGTCCACGCCCGCGACGACACCTCGAGGGGGGACCGGATACAATTCCGCCGTGAGCTCCCACACCATCGCAATCGTGGGCGGCGGCAACATGGGCCGCGCGCTCGCCGGCGGACTCATCCGGCGTGGAACGCCCGCGCAAGCGATCCGCGTGGGTGAGCCGGAGGCGGCCGCCCGGGATGCCCTGGCGCGCGACTACGGCTGCTTCGTCGCCGCGGAGAATGAGGCCTGCGTGCGCGGCGCGGGTGCGGTGGTGCTCGCCGTCAAGCCGCAACTGGCAGCGTCCGTGCTCGGCGCACTCGCGCCGCTGCTGCGCGCCGAGCGTGCGCTCGTCATCTCCATCATGGCCGGCATTCGGCTCCGTTCGCTCGAGTCCTGGTGCGCAGCGGAGGTGGTCTTCGTACGCGCCATGCCGAATCGCCCCGCACTGGTCGGCGCCGGGGCCACCGGGCTCTACGCGGGCGAGCGCGCCGGCGCAGGCGCTCGCGCGCTCGCGGAGGAGATCATGCGCTCGCTGGGCGCGGTCGCGTGGCTCAAATCCGAGGAAGATCTCGATGTGGTCACGGCGCTCTCGGGCAGCGGACCCGCGTATTGCTTCCTGCTCGCGGAGCTCATGATGCAAGCGGCCGTCAAACTCGGGCTCGAATCGGATGCCGCCCGCCTGCTCGCCGTCGAGACGCTCCACGGGGCCGGCGTGCTCGCCCATGCGAGCGGCGGTGACCTCGCACGCCTGCGCGCCGAGGTCACCTCGCGAGGCGGAACGACCGAAGCGGCGCTGCAGGTACTCGGGGGCGAGCCGGGCCTCGCAGCGCTCGTTCAGCGCGCCATGGATGCGGCAGCGCAGCGCAGTCGCGATCTCGCCCGGGAATTCGGCGCGGGCGCATGAGCTTCCGGGCCGAGACCGCATGAACGCGCTCACCTTCATCGTAGAGACGCTCTTGAGTCTCGCGCTCTTCGTCGCGCTGCTGCGGCTGTTCCTGCAGTGGACGCGCGCGGACTTCCGCAACCCCATCAGTCAGGCAGTCGTACGGCTCACGAATCCCCTCGTCATGCCGCTGCGGCGCATCCTGCCCCCGATCGCCAAGCTCGACACGGCCTCGGTCGTTACCGTGGTGATCGTCGCGCTCGCGGACGTGGCGATCGTCTCGGAGCTTCACTACTACGAGATGCCCTCGGCAATCGTGTGGCTGCGCTCGGCGGCGATCGAGATCGTGCGGGTCTCGCTCTGGACCTATTTCTACGCGATTTTTCTCTACGCCCTGCTCTCCCTCATCGCGCCCGGCGGCTACTCCCCCGTACAGTCGCTGCTCACGAGTCTGTGCGAGCCGGTGCTGCGCCCTTTTCGCCGCATCATCAAACCGATCGGCGGGCTCGATCTCTCGCCGTTGTGGGCGGGCATCGCGATTCAGGCGCTGCTGATCCTGCTCGCCGACGCGGTGCGGTGAGCGAAAACACTATAAAAACAGCCACATCGCGCGTGACGGTAAACCGTTACCGTATGCGGCGCGCGCCGCGCCGCACGCACCGCAGTCGTTGCCGCACCGCGACCACTCACGCTCAAAGCCTGGAATTCCAGGCATTTCAGACGACCTCGCGGGCGAGAAATCGCTTGCTAATGCGCGCCCATGTGCTATTTTCCGCGGCGATTCGTTCTGCGCGTGCATTTGCGCGCTCGACGCTCGACTCACCAGAGACAAGACATTCGAGGAGTATCGAACTATGGCGAAAAAGGGTGGCGCACCGACCAAGTCGGAAATTCTCACTCACATTTCGAAGGACACTGGGCTGTCCCGCAAGCAAATCGGAGGGGTTTTCGATTCCCTGAGCGGTGTGATCAAGAAGAGCCTGCGCAGCAATGGCCTGTTCACGATGCCCGGCCTGCTGAAGATGAAGGTCGTCAAGAAGCCCGCCACCAAGGCGCGCGAGGGCGTCAATCCGTTCACCGGCGAAAAAATGATGTTCAAGGCCAAGCCGGCCAGCAAGAAAGTCCGAGTGATGCCGCTGAAGAGCCTCAAAGGGATGGTCAACCAGTAAGAGTACGGCACCGCTCCGCAAGGAGCACAAGGTTCCGCGGTTCCAAACAACTGTTTCGATGGGCACTCGCCCGCTCTCTTGGGCCGTGTCCCCTCATCGTGAGCGAAGCCCGCCCTGGTGGGCTTCGCCTCGCTTCCCCCGGGGTCCGCGCCGAGCGCGGACCCCGTTATAGCGCCCCCGTGGCGAGCCCCGATTCCCTCACGAAGGCGACGACCGTCTCGCGCAGCTCCCCGAGCCTGCCGTGAAAGAAATGCCCGGCCCCTTCGAGGACGCGCACGGTGGGCCGGGGCTCGTGCTTCGCCGCCCACTCGAGCACTCGAGCCGTATCCACGATCTCGTCCGCATCTCCCTGCACGATGAGCCACGGACACTGCGGGGCGGGGCTCTCCTTCGCCATCTGCTCGATACCCGGCGAGCGCTCGATCGGGGGAGCGCCCTCGGCTCGCGCGATCGGCGGAGCGACCGTGACGAGGAGCCGTGCGCCGGCGCGGGCCGCAGTGCCGAGCGCGACGACCGCCCCGAACGAGAAGCCGAGCGAGAGAGGCAGCGCGCCCGGCCAGCGCCTCTTGGCCCACTCGATGACCGCCAGAGCATCCTCCGCCTCCCCGGCTCCTCCGGCGAACCGTCCGGCACTCGCGCCCACACCGCGAAAGTTGAAGCGCAGCGTCGGCACGCCGAGCTCGTTGAGCGCGCGCGCGAGGCTGAAAACGACCTTGTTGTCGAGCGTCCCGCCGTAGAGCGGATGCGGATGGCAGATCACGCCGAATGAGGGTGAGCTGCAAAGCAGCGAACGCCCAGCCCTGGATGGCTGGGCCGGACCGCCGCGCGCAGCAGGATTGCACAGCGTGGCGGCAGCGTGAGAGGCGCTCGACCGAGGCTGCTCGAGCAGCGTCTCGAGTGCGCCCGCGGGACCTTCGATGCGCAGCTGCTCGGGGCGCGGTGCCGGATGCATGAGGCTGCCTCCGGGGCGAGCTCAAGCGGCCGCGATGGGGCCGGCGAGCTTGAGCAGCAATCGGTTGAGGCGCTGGACGTACTCCGAAGGGTTGCCGAGCTGTCCGCCTTCGGCGAGCGCCGCCTGCTCGTAGAGCAGCACCGCAAGCTCCCCGAACTCGCTCGTATCCTTGATCGCCTCGAGGTACTTGACGATCGGATGGCCGACATTGAGCTCGAGCATCGGCTTCACCGCGGGCGCGCTCTGGCCGGAGGCCGCAAGGATGCGCCGCATGTTCGCGCCCAGATCGTGCTCTGCGAGCACCAGGCACGCCGGGGACTCCTTGAGCCGCGAGGTGACCCTCACTTCGAGGACGCGCTCGCCGAGCGCGTCCTTCACCCGCTTGAGCAGGGCCTTGCTCTCCTTGAGCTCCTCCTCCGCGGTCTTGCGCTCCGACTCGCTCTCGAGGGCACCGAGCTCGAGGCTGCCGCGGGACACGTCCTTGAAGCGCTTGCCCTCGAACGCCTCCACCTGGCGCATGACCCACTCGTCGATGCGGTCGGCGAGCAGCAGCACCTCGATGCCCCGCTCCTTCAGGCGCTCGATGTACGGGCTGCCGCGCGCCGCCTCGAGGCTGTCGGCGATGAGGTAGTAGATGCGTTCCTGGCCCGGCTGCATGCGCCCGAGGTACTGCTGCAAGCTCACGGTGGGCTGGTTTTCGGGCTCGTGAGTGCTCGCGAACCGCAGCAGCGGCAGGATTCGCTCGCGATTGGCGATGTCCTCCGCGAGGCCTTCCTTCAGCACGGCCCCGAACTCGCGCCAGAAGGTCGCGTAGCCTTCCGGCTTCTCGGTGCTGAGCCGGCCGAGCATCTCGAGCACGCGCCGCGTGAGCCCGCTGCG
>JASHUC010000449.1 GCA_030040235.1 Gammaproteobacteria bacterium
GGCTACGAACCAGGGGGTCGGGAGTTCGAATCTCTCCGGGCGCGCCACTGATTCAAGCACTTATCTATCACGCCGACCGCCGAAGCCAGGTGGTTGCGGAGGTTTTCGAGTACCTGGTCTTTTTCCAGGTGCTCGTCTAAGCAGCGAACAACGCAATCTCGGCAGAGCTGTCATTCGTGTCCGCGTCGGCCATTCACGCAACCGGCCGAAACCGCCCCCTCGCAGGGCACTCAGAAAATTCCAGAAAGCGGGCACTGACGCAGCCCGCCAGCGTGCGCGCAAATGCCAAGTCGTCAGTCCACGAGTGACACGGCCGGTTTCCCGGCGAACCGCTCCGCGATGTGCCTGCCGAGCAGATCAGCGAAGTCGCCTTTGGGGCCGAGCGTGGTATTGAAGAGAACGACCCCGGCGTAGTCGCCCGCCGGATTGAAGAAAGCGTAAGCGGTATAACCGCCGGTGCCGCCGTCGTGCCAGTAGGTCCCGGTCTCTGTTTCATAAAGCCAGGCGAATGCAACGCGCATGCCGGGTACCGCATCGGCTCGTAGCTGGTGGGAGAGCGCGAACGCCGCCGGCAAGGTCGCACTGCGCTTGGAATCCCCATGGGATTCCTTCTCCGGATGAAGGTTCGCTTCAAGATATGTGAGCATGTCGTTCGCGGTAGAGCGCAGAGCGCCGGCGCCTGCCAGCGCGTCGATATCCCATGCGTGCGCGGGCCGGTGATCGGCCGTGTGACCCTGAATGAAGCGTGCCTGCTGCGCAGGAGAGAGCGACACGGCGGTATCTGACATGCCCAGCGGCATCGTCACCTCGTTCATGACGAGGCTCGCATAGGAAGTGCCGGCACGATTCGCGAGAGCCTGACCGAGCAACCCAACGCCCAGATTGCTGTAGAGAAACGTGGTTTGAGCGGGCTTCTCGAGGCCGTGCGCGTGAACGAACTGGTAGAGATTCGCTGCGTGATAATCAGCGTAAGGATTGCTCGGATCGCTCGGCCTGAAATTGTCCGGCATGCGCGGCAGTCCCGAGTGTTGAGTGATCAGATCGAGCAGCGTGATCTCTGCTCCCTGCGGCTTCTCGACGGTACCGGTGGGAAGGAGCTCGCGCACCGGTTCGTCGAGTCGCACCCTCCCTTGCACGACGAGTTGCGCGAGCACGAGTCCAGTGAAGGTCTTGGTGATCGATCCGATCTCGAAGATGGAATCGGGTTTGGCCGTTCCGTACGCAAAGACGCGGCGTACACCGTTGCGCAGCACGCCGATTGCCACACCCCCCGAGGTCTCGGGAGACAGCGCACCTCTCTCGAGCGCGTGCGCGAGGTCGTGATCGAGCACGGCTTTCATCGATGCGGCATCGACCGGCGGAACGGCAGAGTCGAATGAAGCTCTCGGTGGGGGAGACGGAGGTATGAGAGCAGCCTGGCGCTCGAAGTTGAGCGGTAACGCCTGACCCTGGCTCCACATCCCCGTGAGCGAGCGGCCGTCGCTCGAGAGCTTCCCGCTCCAGCGGCCTCTCACCACCGGAACGTCGAACGAGAAGTCGGTCCCCGAGAACAGGACGTTCGAGCAGGTAAGGCCGAATGCGCGCTGATCGAGGCTATCCAGCGTGCAGTACTCCCGCCCTCCGGCATCGCTCCTGACGGAGATCTGGATCCGAAGCGACTGCGGACCTGCCTGCAGCGTTCCCAGCCAGAATCCATCCACCGCCGACGGCTTGCTCGCCGCGACGAAAGTATCCCGAGTGAACGTGAGAGCCAGCGGAGTGCCCTGGTTCCACGTGCCTGTCAAGGTCGCCCCACCGTTCTCGATCGTTCCGGACCAGGTGCCGCGCACTGCGGGCACCGCGAATGAGAATCTGCTGCCATCGACGCGAAAGTCAGCACAGGGGATGCCGGCTGCGCCCTGGTCCGGACTGTCGAGCGTGCCGCTCAGGGTCCCATCAGCGGCTGCGTGGATGTGCAGCTTGAGATGAAGAGTTGCCCCAGGGGCGACCAGGGAGCCGAGGAAGTCGCCTGCAATGGAAGGCGCGGAACCGGCAGTGGTTTGTGCCTCGGCAGCCGGCGATCCCAGGCCAAACGTCGCAAGCATGAGTGCTCCAAGTACGAAGTTCGCGAAATGCGTGAGAGTCAGAGCGCGTGGGGGCTTTTCGTGTCGCATTTTTGGACTCCAGGAAATGTCGGTCGAGCCCTCAACGGTGAGCAACAAGTTTCGCCTGACTCGCGATTCATAGCAGCCGTTACTTCAGGCCCCGCGTAGCTTATCGAGCTCGTCAATTCTGCGCTGCAGCCGCTCCGCAGCCCAGGCGTTCAGCAGCCAGACGATCGCGAAGATCAGAGCCACGATCACGGAGCAGAGAATAACGATCTGGTGATCCCACCCCAGAGTTCGGCCGGACGCATGGGATTGGAAGTAGCGACCGAGAGTCATCATTACAACCCCTGGAACGACCGGCGCGATGTACCACCTCGCGACAGACTTCACCGCATTTCTTTGGCGCAGGAGCTCCTGGCGGTGGAACTCGAGGAGAGCCATCCCGGAGCTTTCCGGCAATGAGGCGGCAGAGGCTCGCCGGCGAAGCTGCCAGACCACCCAGAGCGTACCCACCATCACCAGCAAGCTGCCCGTCTTGATCATCCAGCCGGGCAAGACCCACGCGTAAAACCCGGAGACCAGCAGGACTACCCCGGCAGCGACGATCTCCCGCAGATTTCGCCGCCGAATTTGGGCCTGGAACACATCGGCGTTCTTGCGGATGTTGTCGAGCGTCACCGGACGATCCTCCGTGGGTTGATCGCGCCATAGGGTCTTGAGGTCGCGGGGCGGGTGCTTAGATTCCATCCCGTCCTCCTTCGTCCTGAAAGCGCTTCGCGAGAATGGCCTTGACGCGATGGATCCTTGTGGCGATGGTACCGGAGGACATCCCGGTGACCTCGCCGATCCCGGCGGCATCGAGGTCCTCGAGGTACAGCAGAATCACCTCTCGATCGAGTGGATTCAATGACTGAATGAGCGCTGCAAGCTGGTCGATCGCCTGTGTTTCGCTGGCCGTCTGTTCAGGGTTCTCAGTCGCAATCGTGTCCGCCGCCTCCTCGAGGCTCGTGACCTTCGCAGCGCGCGCACGCCGTCGCCGGGTCACGTATGAAGAAGCGGCGTTGTGTGCAACGCGATATACCCAGGTTCGCATCGAACAGCGTCCGTCAAAGCCCGCCAGGCTCCTCCAGAGGGCAAGGTGTATTTCCTGAAGGAGATCCGAGCGCAGGTTCGGATCAGCCTCGTAACCTCTGGCCAAGCGCTCGAGGACACGGCCGAACTCGGCCGCTACGCCGACGTAGCGCTCGTCTTGGATACTGGCTTTCATTCACCCCGGTCCTAGCCCCGTCCATTAGGTAGTCAATGCATACCGAGATTTCTTACACGCAGGGGCCGCCCGTGAGCAACGGGCAGTGTGATCATCCGCTCTTGCGTGTCTCAGTGACCGCGATTGGGAAGGTGAATAGACTGCTCGGGGTCGTGAGTGTGAATAGGTCCGACCATCTCGAGAGGCAGCTTTCGAGCTGGGTGCGCGCCGGTGACCTCGGAGCCGCTTCGATTGAGATCGCTCATCGATCCGCAGCACGGAAGAGCCGGCTAGGAGCCAGCGGCGCCCCCTCCAGCGTGCGTCGTCCTTACGGTTATCGTTTGCGGCCGCGTTTGGCCCGTCTGTTCGCGGTAAACAGGTCTTGATGCGTTCCGATCCGATGGCACACGACGGCAACGCGGTGAACCCGGTAGAGAACAAGGAGGTCACTCCCGAGATGGCACTCCCGAAAGCCGGCTAAGTTGATCGCGCGCTTGCCCAGCCGATGTTCGCGGAATGGCTCCGGCAATTTGATCCCGGAGATCAGCAAGTCGAAGACGTATTCGAGCGTTTCGGCGTCGAATTCTGGATGCTTGCGAGCGGTTCGATAGTCGCGCTTGAAGCGCGGGAGGATGATCAGCTCTCGAGCCAACGGATGGCCTCACGGCCGCTCAGGAAGGCACGTCCTTTGCCGCCGGCCTCTTCTTTCTTGGATTCCCGCAGTGACGCTCGCAGCTGCGCTGACGAGCGCTTCGGATTGGCACGTGTAATCCATGCCTTCAGCGCCGCCTCGGCGTCGGTTTGACCCGTGCGCGCCTTGAGCATCTTGACGTCCTGGTCACTGAGCTGAACGGTCACGCGAGTCACGGGGCACCTCCGGCGGGTAAAACTCAATTATACGCAGCCAGCGAGAGCGCTTCTGCTTGCCGGCCGTCATCGGCGAATTGGCCAGGTACTTGCCGTACCTTTGTGTGACTCGTCGTGCTCGGTTGTGCTTAGTCATGCCAAATGCAACGGGCGCCACGCGAATTTTGTTAATGAAATCAATGTCCCCAAATCGAGCTTCCGGCTACGAACCAGGGGGTCGGGAGTTCGAATCTCTCCGGGCGCGCCAATCTATCAAAGACTTACACGCACGGTTCAAACACGCCTGTGCTATTCAGCGCGTTCTGTGCTATTCAGACTGGTGACTTCGCTGGTCGGATGATCTCTGCTTGTCGCCGGTAGTACTTCCGAGTGGTCCGAGCGTCGGCGTTACCGAGCAGCTGTCTAGCCCGTTCGATCGTCTCCACGTCCGAGGCGACCTTTGCCCGTAGGTCGCGTTCGGCAAAGCGCTCCTCCACCTTGGTTTCCATGAGGACGCGGTCCATGAAGCGATGCCATACGGACTCGAAGCTATCCATCCTGCCGGTATCGGGATCT
>JASHUC010000450.1 GCA_030040235.1 Gammaproteobacteria bacterium
GGGCTGGCGGGTGAAGGTCGAGGCGCACACCGCGAGCGGCGAGACGATCTCCTTCAGCGGCGTGATCGGCAAGCTCGGCGCCTACGATCGAACCATCACCGGCACCTGGACCGAGGGCGGGCGCAGCTACCATGTGCGCATGGTCCGTGAGTAGGCGCGCGCCGCGCGCCTGGGCAGGCCTGGCGGCGGCGTTGATCGGGCTCTACGGTGCACCCGTTTGGACCGGACCGGTAGCGGCGCACGCGGACGGTCCGCCGCCGCGCTTCCCCGACGGCGTGCTGCGCTTCGACCGGGCCCCGGGCGAGAAGGGCTACTGGGACCTGCCCTCCGCGAGCAGCCTCCTCGAGGAGGGGGTGCACGTGAAGATGGATGCGAGCGGACGGCTCGCGAGCCTCGCGGATGCTCCGCGCGTCGCACCCTTCCAGCCCTGGGCGCTCGCACTCTACGAGTACCGCCAGAAGAATGATTTCGCCGACGATCCCATGCACGACTGCATTGGGCCGGGCAGTCCCCGGGCGATGCTGACGCCGGGCGGCATCCGCATCATCGAGGACCGCAACTACAACCGCGTCTACATCCTGTACGGCGGCGGCAACCACGGCTGGCGGGTGATCTTCCTCGATGGGCGCAAGCCGCCCGATCCCGACGAGGTCGTCGGCACCTTCTACGGCAACGCCGTCGGGCACTGGGAAGGGGATACGCTCGTCGTCGAGTCGATCGGCTTCAATACTCGCTTCTGGTTCTCAAACGGCGGCTTGCCCCACACCGAGGCGCTGCAGCTGACCGAGCGCTTCTCGCGGCCGTCGCACGATGTGCTCCGCTACGAAGTCACCGTCGACGATCCCCGCACCTACACCCGTCCCTGGAAGAGCGCCTGGACGTTGCACTGGGTGCCCGGGGACATCGCCGAGTATTACTGTGAGACGGGCCGTCCCTGAGGGAGGAGCCGACCATGTCCATTCGCAATGCCGCGAGCGCCTCGATTCTCGCGATCCTTCTGCTCGGTGCAGCGCTGCCGAGCGAGGCGCATCACTCCTTCGCCGCGGAGTACGACTCCGGCAAGCCCGTGCGAGTGACCGGGGTCGTCACCCGCATCGAGTGGACCAATCCCCACGCCTACATCTTCGTGGACGTGACCGACAAGGACGGCAAGGTGACCAACTGGGGTTTCGAGATGGGTCCACCGCACATGCTGCAGCGCGCCGGATGGAAGAAGAACAGCCTCTCGATCGGCGAGCAGGTCGTGATCGACGGCTGGGAGGCCCGGAACAAGACTCAGTACGCGAACGCCCGCAGAGTGACACGCCTCAGCACGGGCGAGGTGCTCGGTGCAGCCTCATCGGGAGGCCAGACCCTCACCGGCGGCCCGGGGGGTACCCCCGGTAGTCGCTGAGCGCTGCGAGCGGGCCCATGAGAGCGTCCACGCCGATTCTCATTGTGCTCGCCCTGCTGCTCCCGGTTGCAACGCCGGGACAGCAAGGTGGGTCTCCCGGGTTCCAGCGCCCGGACCTCACGCGTCCCCCGCCGCGCTGGCCGGATGGGCGGATCAGCTTCACCGGGACGCCGAAAGAGATCGGCAATTGGGAAGGCCCTCCCGACTCCACGATATTCTTCAATATCCGCAACGGCCATCGCGTGGTGCCGCGCTCGGATCTGCCGACCAATCTGACGGTCGATCAGGTGCCGTTCAAGCCTTGGGCGCGCGAACAGTACCTGAAGCGCCAGGCGAGCCTCGACGCCGACGATCCCCATACGCGCTGCAAGCCCTCGGGGGGTCCGCGGTTCTGGCACACGCCCTACGGCATCGAGGTGCTCGATCTTCCGCAGACGAAGGAGATCATCTTCATCGGAGTCGGCAACCCCCACAGCTGGCGCATCGTGTATCTCGACGGGCGGCCGCATCCGAAGAACCTCAAGCCCTCCTGGTATGGACACTCGATCGGCCACTGGGAGGGCGATACGCTCGTCATCGACACCGTCGGCTTCAACGAGCGGTTCTGGCTCACGCGCGAAGGGGTCCCTCACACCTCTCGGGCGCATCTCATCGAGCGTATCTCGCGCCCCAACTTCTACCAGCTCAAGTACGAGGCGACGATCGACGATCCCGGCGCCTACACCCACACCTGGTCGGGCGGCTGGTACCTGCGCTGGTCGGCGGGCAACGAGCCCTTCGACTATCTTTGCCAGGAGAACAATCGCGACCCGGCGCGCATGGTGGGGCCGCAGGGCGAGCGCTGAGGGTCGAGCGCTGAGGTCGAGCACAATGGCGAAACGGGAATCGGACATGCTGCAGCACTTTCCTCGACTTTTCGTTGCACTCGCGGCACTTGCCGCTGGCGTTGAGGTTGCGAGCGCCGCGCCGCCCGCGACGCCTTCGGCAGACTGGCCCGCGTACAACCGGACGCTTGCCGGGGATCGGTACTCGCCGCTCGCTGAGATCACGACCGCGAATGTCGGGCAGCTCACGCTTCGTTGCGCGTACACGCTTCCGGAGGTGGTCTCCTTTCAGACCGGACCGCTCGTCATCGACGGCACGATGTACTTCACCTCGTTCGCAGGCTCGTATGCGATCGATGCGGCGAACTGCCAGGAGAAGTGGAGCCGCCACGAGAAGACCGCCGGCCCGGCTGGACTTGCGGTCAATCGCGGCTTCGCCTACCTCGATGGGCGGCTGTATCGGGGCACGCCCAATGCGCACGTGATCGCCCTCGATGCCGCCGACGGTCACCTGCTGTGGGACCGCGCCCTCGATGTGGACGGACCGGGAATCTCCATTCCCATGGCGCCGATCGCGGCGAATGGCCGGGTGTATGTCGGCAACGCCGGCGGAGATACGGTCGGCGTCACGGGGCACGTGTACGCACTCGATGCCCGCGACGGACATGTGATCTGGCGCTTCGATGTGGTACCCGAGCACGGGCACGTGCGCTCCACGTGGACCAATTCGCGGTTGCCGATCTCGGGCGGTGCGTTCTGGACCTCCTTCACGCTCGATGCGGCGAAGGGCATCCTCTACGTTCCGGCGGGCAATCCGGCGCCCGACTTCGATACGCTCGATCGCACCGGAGAGGACCTCTACGCCGACTCGGTGATCGCGATCGATGCGGCCACCGGAGGCATCCTCGGCTACAACCAGCTCGTCAAACACGACAGCCACGACTGGGACGTCGATAGCGCGCCCATGCTCGCAACCACGCGCGGCGGGCGCCAGATCATCGCTTCGGCGAACAAGGATGGCCTGCTCTCGATCCTCAACCGCTCGAGCGTGGGCCGCTCGCGGGCCCGGTCGGACGATCGGGCGCCGGTCATTCCGCTCCTCTCCCAGACCGCAACGACCACCCGCGAGAACGCGGACGTGCCGCTTTCGCGCGAGCACCCGGTGCATTTCTGTCCCGGCATGGGCGGAGGAGTCGAGTGGAACGGTGCCGCCTACAGTCCGAAGACCGACTCGCTCTTCACCGGCGCGGTCGATCTTTGTGCGAAGGTGCAGATCGTGCGCACGCTCGAGGTGCCCTCCACCGGTCAAGTCTGGTTCGGCAGCACCGGCTCGATGGCGCAGATGATCGATCCGTCCGCAATGGCTCGCGGGTGGCTCACCGCCTTCAATGCGGAGAACGGGCGCGTACGCTGGAAATTCAAGGCGCCTCACCCGATGGTCGCGGGCGTGACGCCCACGGGCGGCGAGCTCGTATTCGCGGCCGATCTCGGCGGAGACATTTTTGCGCTCGATCAGGGAAGCGGACTCGTGCTCTGGCAGACGAGCACCGCGCAGTCGATCGGTGGGGGTCTCGTCGTGTATCGCGCGGGCGGGCACGAGTTGCTCGGCGTCGCCTCCGGCATGCGGTCATTCGCCTGGCCCGGAGCGGCCGACAAGAGCCGCATCCTCGTCTACGGGCTACGCTGAAGCTGCGCCGTCGGGAACGGCGCGACGTGCTGTCAGGGCGGGACCCTGAATGTTCCGCCGATTCCTGTTGGTAGGAGGCGTCGGCTTCCTCATCGACGCCGGCCTCACGCGGCTCCTCATCGCGCTGGGCCTTGCCCCGTGGCTCGCGCGCGTTCCGGCCATTCTCGCCTCGATGACATTCACCTGGCTCGCCAACCGTCACTTCACCTACAAGGTGAACACTCCGCGCTCTGCAAATGAGGCCGTGCGATATGCCCTGGTGGCGACCGCCATGATGGTTGTCAACTACTCCATTTACATTATGATGATCAGCCGCGGTGTCCCGCCCGTGGCAGCGATTGCATTTGCGACGGCGTGCCAGGCGGTGATCAGCTTCCTCGCCTATCGGCATCTGGTGTTCGTGCCTTTCGAATCGCGCCGATGATCTCGACCCCCGAGGCGCTCGCGGGTCAGCCTGGTCGCGAGCGCGAACCGAGCGGCTCGCGGGCGATCGGCGCATCCCTGCTGCAATTTCTGGGGGTGTTTGCGCTGTTTGCCGCACTGACGGTCGCGGTCTTCTGGCGCTGGATCCCACATCTCGGCGCAGCCATCATCGGGCCCCCGGAAGATAACCTGCAGGACTTCTGGAACACCTGGTACACGGTGTTTGCGCACACTCCGGGACAGTTCTGGTTCACGCGGCTGCTGAAATTTCCCGAGGGCACGCCGCTCGCGTATCACTCCTTCGCCTACCCGCAGGTGTTCGCGCTGGCGCTCATCTCACGAGCCCTCGGGCTCGGCCCCTCGACGCTCGTGTTGCAGCAGAACATAAGCCTGCTGATGTCCTTTCCGCTGGCCGCGACCGGCGCCTTCTACCTCGCGCGTCATCTCATCAGCAATACCCCGGGAGCGCTCCTCGGCGGCTTCGTGTTCGCGTTCAATCCCTCGCACATCGAGCATGTGATGCAGCATGCCCACGTGTCGCAAATCGAATTCATTCCCTTCTTCGTGCTCGCGTTCCTGCTCACCCTCGAGAAAAAGAGCCTGGTCTGGCTCGCCTGGTCGATCATTCTGTTCACGCTCAACGCGCTCTCGTGCTGGTACT
>JASHUC010000451.1 GCA_030040235.1 Gammaproteobacteria bacterium
CCCACGCCGGGGAGCTGCGAGATCTTCTGCGCGAGGCGCGTCTCGACGAGATCCTCGGCTTGGGTGATGGGCATCGTGCTCGAGGTGACCCCGAGGGTCAGGATCGGCGCATCCGCTGGGTTCACCTTCGCGTAGATCGGAGGTGCGGGCAGATCGGTCGGAAGCAGCGTGTACGAGGCGTTGATCGCGGCCTGCACCTCCTGCTCCGCCTCGTCGAGCGAAATCGCGAGCGAGAATTGCAGCGTCAGTACGGAGGAGCCCGCGGCGCTGATCGAGGACATGCGTGAGAGCCCCGGCATCTCACCGAACTGGCGCTCGAGGGGTGCGGTGACGGTCTGACTCATCACCTCGGGGCTCGCGCCGGGATAGTTCGTGGTGACCTGGATCGTCGGGTAGTCCACCTCCGGCAGCGCCGAGAGGGGCAGGAAATGGAAGCCCACGAGCCCGGCGAGCACGATGGCCACCATGCACAGGGAGGTCGCGACGGGACGAAGAATGAAGGGGCGTGAAGGGCTCATGCCGATGCAAACCGACGAACAGGTCTAGAAGTCAAGTGGGCGCGAAGGATTGATCCGAATTTGCGCGATCGTCATGGATCCGCGCAGATCCAAAATCATGCTCGGGACCGGTGCCGGGCGGCGGCTCATCCGCCCGGCGGGCCGCCCGGATCTCCACCCGAGCGGCGATGACGAAAGCCTTTCCCGCCCTTCGGATATTGCCCGGAGCCTCTCTTGAACTGACCGAAACCTCCGGGTGGAAAGGCGCTTTCGGTCTGACCGGGGAGCCGCACCGTCGCCCCATCGACCAGCCGGTCGCCGCCTTCGGTGACCACCCGCTCGCCGCCCTTCAGGCCCGAGGCGATCGACACGTTGTCCCCGTCGGCCGGACCGGTCTTGACGAGCTGAATTTTCACCGTGCTGTCGGGCTGAATCACGTACACGTAGTCACCGTTCGGGCCGTGCCGTACAGCGGCTGCAGGCACCACGACGGCGTTTTGCAGGGTATTGACGAGGAGCCGCACGTTGACGAACTCCTGCGGGAAGAGGGTGCCGTCCGAGTTGCTGAAGCGCGATTTCGCACGCACGGTACCGGTCGAGGCGTCAGCTTCATCATCGAGCGCGAGGAAAGTGCCGTGTCCGAGCACGTGGGTGCGCGTGCGGTCCAGGACCGTCGTGGGGAGCTGCGCGCCCGTCTTGAGCCGCTCCTGCAGCTGCGCGATCGCATCCGCGGGCAGGGCGTACATCACGTCGATGGGCGTGAGCTGCACGATATTGGCAACGCCGTTCGTGAGGCTCGGGGTGACGTAGTTGCCCGGATCTTCGGGCCGGATGCCTACGCGTCCCGTGATCGGCGCGGTGACCGTGGTCCAGGCGAGATTGAGCTTCGCGGAATCGAGCGAGGACTTGTCGCCGGCGACCATGGCCTCGAGCTGCCTCTGCGTGGCGGCATCCGTATCGAGCTGCTGCTGGGCGAGGGAGTCCTGCTTGACGAGGATTTGATCGCGCTGGACGATGACCTTCTGATTGGCGAGGTTGGCGGCATCTCGATCGAGACTGCTCTGGGCCTGCT
The DNA here is from genome assembly GCA_030040235.1 of Gammaproteobacteria bacterium. The sequence continues at coordinate 1,570 of JASHUC010000451.1, forward strand.
CCAGGGCCAGCGAGAACGGCCGGGGGTCGATCTGGATGAGCGGATCGCCCTTCTGGACCATCTGCCCCTCGTGGTAATAGATCTTCGTCAGGTTGCCTGAGACCTGGGACTGCACCACGGCGGTTGCGAGCGGTACCACCTCGCCGAGCGCATCGAGATAGATCGGTACGTCTTGGTGCATTGCGGTTGAGAACCCGACGGCGGTCGCCGCCAGCCGGAACCGCTCGAAGCGCCCCACCTGGCCTGATGCGTTGCGATGCGCCAGGTACCAGCCCAGCGCGCCGAGCAGCCCAAGGCCGATGAGCACGACCAGGATGCTCGTGACCTGGGAGCTGCGGATCCGGCGCCCGGTCTTTTGCCACCATGGCTCGCGCAGCTGCAGCGGCGGAAGGTCCAACTCGCCTGTTCTTGAGATGTCGTTCATGTGCTCACTTCGATCTGTCGCGCTCCAGGTTGCCCCCGAAGAGGGCAGGTCGTCCGTCAGCGACCCGGTCGGGCGCTGTCGCTCGGCTCGGCGCGCACACCCTACGGACTTCGCTTCACCCCGTCGACAGCTGTGCCACGAAAGGCGCGGCACGGATCACGGATGGCCTGAATGGTGGAACGAGCGTGCGGCTCGATCTACCCGGTGTTTGTGGAGTTTAGCGGGCCTTTGGTTCCCCCGGGAAAATGTGTGCGAATTGTGCAGACTCGACCCTCACAATCGATTACAACCTCAATACATCTTCAGTCCGTGTGCGCCCTGCGGCGGCGTGCGTTTGAAACGGCGAGCGCTCCGGCCGGCAGACTCAATCCAGTCACGATGAGCGGGTCCTCCCGCACGTAACGGCCCACCCACGGCGCGGGTACGAGCGCCTCGAGCGCGAGCGCTCTCGCGGGCGACACCTCAAAGTCGCGCCGCTCGATGCGAATCGCCACATCCGCGAAGTTGAGCCACTCACGGGTGAGGGGGAACTGGCACTTGAAGAACGCCTCTTTCGCGCTGAACACGATGCTCGCCATCAGCCTTGCACGGGGCGCGGGCAGTCCCTCGAGCCAGCGCAGCTCCGCGGCTGTCGCAATATGGCGCCAGAGCCTTCGATGCACCGCGCTCGCGAGCTCGGCATCGATGCCGATCGAGCGCACCGCCGTCGTTTTCGCGACCACCGCGCCGCAGAAACCCGCGGTGTGCGTGATGCTGCCGGTGATGCCCACGGGCCAGAGGGGCTCGCGATCCGCGCCGACGCGCAGCGGGAAATCCACGATCGCGAGCTCGGCGAGTCCGCGGCGCGCGCAGGCGCGCCCCGTCGCGAACTCCGCGACGCGCTTCGGCACGGCGCGCGCGACGTACGGTGCCTCCTCGCTGCGCAAGGCCTCTAGGCCGAGCATCTGGCGCGACTCAAAGGCGACCACGCGATCGGAAAACAGCCTGCCGAGCAGGCGGGAAGCGTGAATGTCCTCAATGGCCATGTGAATTCGAGCTCTGCTTTGGTAAGCAAAGATGCCATCGCGCACGAGAGCTTGCAAAATCTGCAACAAATGAGCGACCGTAGACGGCGTCGAGAATCATTATTCGCTCGAGAAATTAGAGTTGAGCTAAAATATTAGAGTTGAGTTAAGATAGTGTTGATTGTTAGAACCCACTGAGGCGGGATTAGAACCAACCGGGGCGGGATCGGCCCGCCGCGTCTCGACTCGGGAATCGATCGGAGTGCACATGCCACGTTCACGTCGGAAGAGAGTTCTTTGGACCCCTGCTGAATTGAGAACATTAAAGAAGCTCGCGGGCCGGCAAGGGGTTCGCCGCATCGCCAAGCAGCTGAAGCGCAGCGAAGCTGCGGTGCGATTCAAGGCCTGGCAAAAGCGCATCAAGCTCGCCGTCAGGAAGGCCTGATGCCGCACGGCTCGCCCCCGCACGGATGCGCTGGGGCGAGCGTTCTGCGGCGGGGCGGCCGCCGCACCCCCCTCAATTCCTCTGCGCGCGTGGCCGGGGCTCGCGTGCGCATACCGGGGTTGTACCTGGGAACCTTCCCGAGGTACCGTCGTTGCATTCTGGAAGCCGCTCCGTGGAGCGGGCTGCTGGGGGAGGCCATTATGCGTGCCGTAATCGCTGCCGCTGTCTTGCTCGCCGTTGCGCCTCTCGCGAGCGCGCAGAAAACCGACGTGCTGGTTCAGCGCGCCAAGGACTGCGATGCGGCAGTCAAGGGCGCGAGACTCTCCGAGGAGCAGTACCGCACCTACATGCGCGCCTGCCTCGCCTCCACCGACCGTCCTCAGGACATATTTGAATCGGCACGGCAGATCGAGCGGCTCTGCAACACCATTGCGAACGACCGGCAGCTCGTCGCCCAGGATCGGGTCGCCTTCATGGAGAGCTGCCGCCGCAAGGGCGGGTGAGCGGCAGCTCGTTTCAACCGGCCGGCGCGCGTCTCGCGCGTGACTTGCGGGGCGCCGTCCTGTCGCGCCGGGTGTCCGGTGCCTGGCCGGCCAGCCGCTCGGGCCGCTTCGGCTTGCCGGAGGCACGCCGGCCCGACTTGCGCTGCGATCGCTTGAAGGCCTTGCGCGCGGCCGCGGCCCGGCGGCGTGCGCGCTTCGCCTCCCGCTTGGCTTCCTTGTAGCGCTTGCGCGCGCGCTTCATCTCTTCCTTCGCGAGCCGCACGTTCTGCTTGGCCACCTCGACCCGCAGGCGCGCGCGCGCGGCCGCAGCGGCGAGCTCGTCGTCCTCGCGCTGATCCGCAGCCCCACCTTCGGTCCTGGAGGGAACCCCACTTTGCATGCTGAGCCTCTCACGAGCACGAGCACGGCGGCGCTCGCGGGGCAGTCTCACACAAGCACCGCCCGTATGCCACCGGGCAGTGCGCTGTGAGAAGATTTGGTGGTGGCGGAGCGCGCACGGTCAGGCGGTTGGTTGAGTTCGGTACGCCGGTGGCTCGGCGCGCGAGGGCGGCGCGCGGCATTTCCGAGTTCTCCCGTCGCGGTGGAGCGCAAACCGGCGGCGGCGTCCGAGCGCGATCGGCGGGTGGAGCTCATGCTGGCGGAATGGCAGGACGTGCGCGCGAGTCTTCGCGCGTGCGAGCATCAACGCCTCGCGCAGCTTGCGCTCTTCCTCCTCATCTCCGTGCTTCTCGCCGGGGGTTACCTGCCAATCGCCACCGCGGCCGAGCCCCGCTGGGTTCCCGCCCGGTGGGCGTTGCCGGCGCTCGGTGCGCTGCTCGCCCTCGTCTTTCTCGGGCTGGAAATCGGTTCGCTCGCATACCGCAGCGAGTGGGCGCGGCGCGGCCGTCAGATCGAAACGGCACTGCAGGTGCTTGTGCCGGGGATCGGACCCGTGAGCCCGCTTGCGCTGCTCTCGGAGTTTGACCCGCAATCAAAGGCGAGCGTGCGGCTCGCCACGGCGGCGGTCTGGCTGCTCTACGCCTTGGGGCTGCTCGGGTGGGTGGTGGCACTGCTCGCGATGGCTCTCGCATTGCCGCGCTGATCCTCGAGGCTCACCCGGTCTCGAGCGAACCTCACCGGCTCGAGGCGCGAGCGCCGCGGGCGCACCACGACCGTTCCGGCGAGCTTGTCGTGCCAACCCTGCTTACGACGGTCGAGCCCGACCCAGATGAGGCCCAGACAGAAGGGAATCGTCGAGACGAAGTAGCCGAGGTAGCGGACGATCGCCTGCGCAGCGCTTGGTTTGCCTCCGGTGCGCGCGCTCACGATGCGAGCCGAGATGAGCATCTTGCCCGGGGTGGCCTGCCGCGCCATCCAGAACGCGATCACGGCGAGCGCCGGAAGCAGCCACTCGAGCAGGAAGTGCTCCGAGCGCGCGAGGAGCGATTCGTGGATTGCCGGAGCGCTGAGCATCAAATTGCCGAGAGCGGAGCTCGTGAGATCGGTTCCGGTGAGATCGAGTTTGGTGAGATCGGCTCCGGTGAGGTCGAACGCTGCCTTGCCGAAGACGAGACCGAGCAGCGGCACCAGCACGAGCAGCGCCAGGACGGTGTCCACCAGGCTCGCGCCTACGCGTGCCCAGAAGCCGACGTATTCGAGCTCCGACTCAGCTGCGCTCATCGAGATCGATGATGACAGGAACGGCGCCGGGGGTCCAAGGAGCCCGGCTTGGCTTACACTGCGTTCCGGTGCGGAGCGAACTCTCGCGAGGAGATTCCCATGGCAGCGATCTTGCGAACATTGCTCACGGCCGTACGCGCACCTCGGGCGCGGCACCCATGGACCGCCGCGCTCACGGCGGTCGCGCTGGTGCTCGGCGCCGCCGGCCCGGCATCGAGCGGGGCCGCGGGAGCGGACGATGCGCCGCAGCTCAGGATTGGAATCATCGGCACGGGTCATATCGGGGGCACATTGGCCGCGCTCTGGGCCAAAGCCGGATACGAGCTGATGATCTCCTCGCGTCATCCCGCGCAGCTGCGGCCGCTGGCGCGTTCGCTCGGCCCCAACGTACGGGTCGGCGATCCCCGAGCGGCCGCGGCTTTCGGCGAGGTCGTCCTCGTCTCGGTTCCCTACGGTGCCTTGCCGCAGGTGGGCAAGGCGTTCGAACACGAGCTCGCGGGCAAGATCGTTCTCGACACCGGCAATCCCTATCCGCAGCGCGACGGTCCCATGGCGATCGAGGCGCGCCGCAAGGGCACCGGCGTCGCATCCGCCGAGTACCTGCCCGGCACGCGCCTGGTGCGCGCCTTCAACGCGATCAAGTCGACGGATCTTGCGACCCAGGGGCACCATTCCCCCGAGCTCTTCGCCATCCCGCTCGCGGGCGATGATGCGCAGGCGCTCGCCGTCGCCGCGCGGCTCGTGCGCGCTGCGGGGTTCGAGCCGGTGGTGGTCGGCGGTCTCGCGCGCGCGAAGGAGTTCGACGTAGGCACAGCGGTGTACGTGAAGCTCCTCACCGCATCGCAGCTGCGCGCCGCGCTGCATCTGCCCGCGAGCGGCCCTGGCGCGGGCGCCGGATGACATGTCAACGGAGCTCTACTTCTTTCAGCCCCTCGGCACCAATTCCGGCAGGGTGTTTCTCGCGCTGCTCGAGAAGGGCGTCGAGTTCACCGAGCGCGAGCTCGACGGGCGGCAGTTCGAGCATCTGAGGCCCGAATACCTGGCAATCAACCCGCGGGGCCAGGTTCCGGCTCTCGTGCACCAGGGACGCGCACTCGCCGAGGGCGCCGCCATCTGCGAATACATCGACGAGGCGTTCGAGGGGCCTGCGCTCCGGCCGCACGATCCGCGCGCGCGCTGGAGCATGCGCTGGTGGTGCCGCTTCATCGAGCTGAACCTCGGGCGAGCGCTCATGATGATTCACTGGAACCGGATCGTGCCCGCCTTCGTCGGTGCGCGAACCCGTGCGCAGGTGGAGAGCATCATCGCGCGCGTGCCGGATCCGGACCGGCGCCGGGCCTGGCGCCGGGCCTACCTCAAGGAGACGCCCCCCGCGGAGCTCGAGGAGTCGCAGCGGCGCGTGCGCGAGGGATCGCGGCGCATCGAAGCGACGCTCGCGCGCACGGCCTGGATCGCGGGCACGAGTTTCTCGCTCGCCGACATCGATCTGCTCAACTTCTACGCCTTCGTCGCGCGATGGTCGCCCGAGATCGTGAATGAGAGCACGACGCCTCGCACGATGGCCTGGATCGGGCGGATGGAGGAGCGTCCGGCGGTGCGCGCCCTGCGCGCGCGCACGCGCATGCCACCGAACGCTCCTGCGCCCGCGCGCTGAGCGTCGAACGGAGAGCTCGACAGATGCTGGATCTTTATCACTGGGAGCCGAACGGCGCTTCGGCGCGCGTCATCATCGCCCTCGAGGAGAAGGGACTCGCCTATTCGAGCCACTATGTCGATCTCCTGCGCTTCGAGCAGCACGCCCCGGAGTTCCTCGCGCTCAACGAAAGCGGTCAGGTTCCGGTGCTGGTGCGCGACGGGGTCTCCTACACCGAAGCGAGCGCGATCTGTGAGTACCTCGAGGAGGCGTTCCCGGGCGAGGCGCTCATGCCGGCCGATCCCCTCGGGCGTTGGCGCGTGCGGGTGTGGCAGAAGCATGTCGATGAGGTCCTGGCTCCCTCGGTCTGCGAGCTCGCCTGGCAAGCCTGTGGGCTCGCCGCATTCCAGGCACTCGAGCGCGGTCCCGCCGAGCCGCACCGCGCGCTCGAGCGCATTCAGGCTCCGGAACGGCGCGCGGCGTGGCAGGCGGCCCTCGGTGGCTTCACGGCGGAGCAGCTCGCGCTCGCTCGGAGCCGCGTCGAGGCGACAATCGCCAAGCTCGAGTCGGATCTGGCCGATTCTTCCTGGCTGGCCGGCCCGGGGTATTCGCTCGCCGATATCGCCGTCATCTCCTACGTCAAATACCTGCCGGCGCTCTACCCGGCCACGCTCAACGAGCGCACCACGCGCTGGATCCGCAGCATCGAGGCGCGCCCTGCCGTACGCGCTGCGCTCGCCCGCGGACGCATCGCCGATCCGTTCACGATCGCCGCTCCAGGCCCGGAGCAGGTGCGCTGGGGCTGAAGGTTCTTTCATGAACACTTCGTAATCCTTCGAATCCCGAACTCCGGCCGCCACTCGAATGTCAGTGAGGTTGCGTGCCGGATGGTGCATGCGGCTCGTTGCGAGTCCGATTGCCCTGCCGGCGAATGTCAAATGGAGACCTCCATGTTCAAGAAGCTCGTTCCACTCGTGGGCTTGATGCTGCTCGCGGGTCCGGTGCTGACGGTGGCTGCGCCTGCTTCCTCGACGACCGCCACGGCGACGGCCCACACGATGAAGAAGACGCACAAGCACTCTCATCATCACAAGAAGTCGACGAAGGCCAAGACTCAGGCCTGAGCGCGCCTCGAGCGCGTGCCGAGGCCCGCCTCACGGCGGGCCTCTTTTGCCTCCCGGGCGCTCCTCGAGACGCCTCGAGGTCAATCGGAGGCGCGAATGACTACGAGCTCGATGCCCGGAGGGGGCAGGGCGACGCGCAGGCGCAGCGTGCCACCCGGCTCGCGAGTGTGCTGCACGCGCGCGAGGACCGCTCCGGCAGCGATCCGATACCGCTCGACGATGTAGTGACGATCCGGCAGGCCGCGCACCGTCAAGTCGTAGCCGTCGCCGGCGGGCGCATCGGGCCCGGCGCGGCGCCCGCGGTCGCCGGCGGGGATCTGATAGTTGCTGATCAGAACCTGGATGGCGCGCCCGTCGCCCGAGCGGCCGGCCTCGACCGCAAACCCGCACCGGTCCGAGCCGCTCGTCTCGAGCTCGAAGGGCGTCGCCTTCATGCGCCCCACCGCGATCAATGCCCCGCCCGTCTCGTTCGCAGTAGCCCCGTCGTCGCCGAAGAGGTTGTCGGCGCGATAGAGCGCGGCAAGATCGACCGGTGCGTGCTGCATGTAAATGAGCGCGGTTGCCACGAAGGCGGCGCGTTGGATATCGGAAGGCCGCGGATAGACCAGCCCGTAGTTCCACTCGTCGAGTACGTTCAGGGTGTTGTGGAAGCCGAAGCGGTCGAGCCGTGCGCGAACCACCGCTCCGATGCGCACGAAATCGAGCGGATCCTGCGAGTCGGTCGCGTACCAGTGCCAGGAGTAGAAGTCGAGCGGCAGGTGCTCGGCGCGCACGAACTCGAGAAAGCCGTCGCGGAACGGGGTCGGCTCGTTCGGCTTGGCGAGCGCCGGGCCGCCGACGAGGGCAGTGGGATCGGCGCGCTTTACCGCACGGGCGAGCTTTGCGTAGAGCGCGTAGTACTGCTGCGGGGTGCCGCCCCAGAACAGCCTATCCAGGTCGGGCTCGTTCCAGATCTCGAAGTAGCGCAGCCCATAGCGGTAGCCATGGTCCCAGCCGCGGTTGTAATGCAGCACGATGTGCTCGACGACCGTGGCGTAGCGGTCGAGGTCCTTCGGCGGAGTCACATCGGAGGTTTCGCTGCGCCCGAGCCGGAAGATCGTCTGCGCCCCGATGTTGACGATCGAGGCGATCAGCCGATCGGTTGGCTCGAAGTGATAGCTTCGCGGGTCGTTCGGATCGGCGCTCGCATCGGGATAGATGTCGAGCGCGCTGCGGGTCGAGGGAACATCGAATCCGCCGGCCTCACCCGGAGGCGGCGGCTTATCGAAGTGGGCGTCGATGTCTCCCGGCCCGTAGGCATCATGCGTGCGAACGAGGTCGATGCGCGCTTCGCGGTAGCCCTGCGCGGTGTCGATCCCCTCGGGCATGTTCCAGCCACCGAAGGTGAAGCTCGGCGGCTTGTGCACGCCGGGCGCAGGGGCGCCGTTCACCCCTTGCAGGGAGCGCAGGTGGTCGATCGTGCGGCGCGCATCGACCACAACGGGCCGCAGCGCGCGGGCGGCGTGCGACACCGGGGCGCATGCCAGCGGCTCGCGCGTCGCGGAATCGCCTGCCGCTGAGGCAGCCGCCCCTCCGGCGAGCGCGCAGGCGGCCGCAAAGCATGCGGTCACGCCGGCGATCACGCGCGGCGCGAGCGCGCTCAGGCCCAAAATGCGCCGTCCGCAGCCAAATCCGCTCGGTACCCCGGGAGCCGGGCCCGCACGTATCATGTGCAAATCATCCGAACGCGGGAGCGAGGTTCAGTGTACACGCAGGGACTGGACAGTGCGGGAGCGGAGCAGGGCGCCCCGGAGGCCGCCGAGCGCGCGGCCGCGCTCCGGTTCCAGGCGCGCATCGACGCGGATGAGCGGATCGAGCCCAAGGATTGGATGCCCGAGGCCTATCGCCAGACGCTCATTCGCCAGATCTCCCAGCACGCGCACTCGGAGATCGTGGGCATGCTGCCCGAAGGCAACTGGATCACGCGCGCGCCGAGCTTGCGCCGCAAGGCCGTGCTCATTGCCAAGGTCCAGGACGAGGGCGGCCACGGCATGTATCTGTACGGGGCGGCCGAGACGCTCGGCATCTCGCGCGAGCAGATGACCGCGCAGCTGCTCGCCGGCACCGCGAAGTATTCGAGCATCTTCAACTATCCGACCCCGACCTGGGCGGACGTGGGTGCCATCGGCTGGCTCGTCGACGGGGCCGCGATCATCAACCAGATTCCGCTCTGCCGGTGCTCGTATGGACCTTATGCGCGGGCGATGGTGCGGATCTGCAAGGAGGAGAGCTTTCACCAGCGGCAGGGGTTCGAGATCATGCTGGCGCTCGCGCGTGGCACGCCCGAGCAGCGGCGCATGGCGCAAGGGGCGCTCGATCGCTGGTGGTGGCCCTCGCTCATGATGTTCGGGCCGAGCGATGCCCAGTCGAAGCACACCGCGCAGTCGATGCGCTGGAAGATCAAGCGCTTCACGAATGACGAGCTCCGTCAGCATTTCGTGGACGTGACGGTCCCGCAAGCCGATTACCTCGGGCTGCAGGTGCCCGACGGGGCGCTGCGCTTCGACGCCGCCACCGGCCATTGGCGATTCGGCGAGATCGACTGGCGCGAGTTCCAGAACGTCCTCAAAGGCGACGGCCCCTGCAATCGCGAGCGTCTCGCGGCGCGCCGCCGCGCGCACCAGGAGGGCCGCTGGGTGCTTGAAGCGGCGCTCGCGCACGCCGCGAAGCAGCGGGCGCGTGCCGCGGAGCAGGCAGCATGACAAAAGAGGAATGGCCTCTGTACGAGGTGTTCATCCGGGCCCGCTCGGGACTCGAGCACAAGCACGTCGGCAGCGTGCATGCGGCCGATGCGCGCATGGCGCTCGAGCACGCGCGCGATGTGTACACGCGGCGCCAGGAGGGGGTGAGCATCTGGGTCGTCAGGTCGCTGGACATCCTCGCCTCCGACCCGGCCGAAGCGGATGCCCTGTTCGAGCCGGCGCGTGACAAGGTGTACCGCCACCCGACGTTCTATGCGATCCCGGAGGAGGTCAAGAATCTTTGAGCCCCGCGCGCATCGAAGCTTCGCCCACCGCGCGGCTGCGCTACCTGATGCGGCTCGCCGACACGAGCCTCGTGCTCGCGCAGCGGCTCGGGGAGTGGGCGGGCTACGCACCGGCCCTCGAGGAGGATCTGGGGCTTGCGAACGTCGCGCTCGACCTTCTGGGGCAGGCACGCCTGCTCTTGACCTACGCGGCCGAGCTCGAAGCCCGTGGTCGAAGCGAAGACGACCTCGCCTTCTCGCGTGACGAGGGCGAGTTCCTCAATTTCGCGCTCGCGGAACAACCGAACGGCGATTTTGCCGCGACGATCGTGCGCCAGGCCCTGCTCGATGCCTTTCAGCTCGTGCTGTACGAAGCCCTGCAGCACTCGAGCGATCGGCGCCTCGCGGCGATTGCCGCCAAATCCTTGAAGGAAACGCGCTACCACTCGCGCTACAGCGCAGGCTGGCTCGTGCGCCTCGGGGACGGCACCGAGGAGAGTCACCGGCGCGCGCAGGCCGCGCTCGATGCGCTGTGGCGCTTCACGGGCGAGCTGTTCCAAGCGGACGAGATCGACGCCGAGATGGCCAGAGCGGGCGTGGCGCCCCCGCTCGCGGAATTGCAGCGCGCATGGTCGGCCGGGATCGAGCGCCTGCTGCGCGAGGCAACGCTCGAGCGACCGGCCGACGTGCCGTATCGCTGGCACGGCAAGCGCGGCGAGCACACCGAGCACCTCGGGTACCTGCTCGCCGAGATGCAGTTTCTCTATCGCGCCTAT
>JASHUC010000452.1 GCA_030040235.1 Gammaproteobacteria bacterium
AGTTCCAGGACACGCCGGACACCTACTACGAGGCGGTCGAGCGGCGCGTTCCCGGACACGGGGAAGAGCTCGCGCGGCTGCGCGAGCGGCGCATCCTCATCGACGGCGCGCCCACCCAGGGCCAGGGGCTGCTGCTGCAAATCTTCACGCAGAACGTGGTCGGTCCGTGCTTCTTCGAGATCATCCAGCGCAAAGGCAACGAGGGCTTCGGCGAGGGCAACTTCAAGGCGCTGTTCGAATCCCTCGAGCTCGATCAGATCCGCCGCGGCGTGCTCACGCCGGGAAGATCGCCATGAGCGCCGAGTACCAGAGCGGCTTCGGCAATTACTTCTCGACCGAGGCACTCCCGGGGGCGCTCCCGGAGCAGAACTCCCCGCAGCGTAACTCCTACGGACTCTACACGGAGCAGATCTCGGGGACGGCATTCACCGCGCCGCGCGCCGCCAACCGCCACACCTGGCTCTACAGGATCCGGCCGGCGGTGACCCACCGCCCGTTCCGGCGTATCGACAATGGCTCCGTCACGAGCCGCTTCGATGAGCCCGAGACGCCGCCCAATCAGCTGCGCTGGAATCCGCTCCCCATTCCGAGCGCGCCTCGGGATTTCCTCGAGGGGCTCGTCACGATGGCCGGCAACGGGACTGCGCACGCGCAGAGCGGATGCGGCATCCATCTCTACGCTGCGAGCCGCTCGATGACGGCGCGCGCCTTCTATGATGCCGACGGCGAGCTCCTGATCGTGCCGCAGGAAGGCCGGCTGCTCATCGTCAGCGAGCTCGGACGATTGCCCGTCGAGCCGCTCGAGATCGCGGTGATCCCGCGTGGCATACGCTTCCGGGTGGAGCTGCCGGACGGCGGTGCGCGCGGTTACGTCTGCGAGAACTTCGGGATGCCATTCCGGCTGCCCGACCTGGGGCCGCTCGGCTCGGACGGCCTTGCCTGCCAGCGGGACTTCCGCTCGCCCGTCGCCTGGTACGAGGATCGGGACGAGCGTTACGAGCTCGTCGGAAAGTTCGGCGGCGCGCTCTGGTCGGCGGAGATGGACCATTCGCCGTTCGATGTGGTCGCCTGGCGCGGCACTCACGTCCCGTATACCTACGACCTGCGCCGCTTCAACGCCATCGGCTCGGTGAGCTTCGACCACCCCGACCCCTCGATCTATCTCGTGCTGCAGGCCCCCACCGACACCCCGGGCGTCGACAGCATCGACTTCGTGATCTTCCCGCCGCGATGGCTGGTCATGGAGCACACGTTTCGTCCACCGTGGTTCCACAGAAACATCGCGAGCGAGTTCATGGGACTGATTCGGGGCACCTACGATGCCAAGGCGGAAGGCTTCCTCCCCGGCGGGGCATCGCTCCACAACTGCATGAGCGGACACGGTCCGGATGCCGCGACGTTCGCGCAAGCGAGTCGCGAGGACACGAGCCGGCCTCGGCGGATCGCCGACACCATGGCCTTCATGTTCGAGTCGCGATACATCATTCGCCCCACACGCTACGCGCTCGAGTCGCCGCATCTGCAGCGCGACTACTTCGAATGCTGGCAGGGGCTCGGCAAGCACTTCGATCCCGCACGGCGCTGAGCTTCCGCAGGCGGACTCCCGTATGAGCCTCAACGAGACGCACGCTCCCGATCTTGCGAGCTGGGTCGAAACGGCGAACGCTCCGGGCTGCGATTTTCCGATTCAAAATCTGCCCTTCGGTATTTTTCGCCGTGCGCGAAGCGGAGAAGCATTTCGCAGCGGGGTCGCGATCGGCGATCGCATCGTGGATCTTGCGGCTGCGGTTTCCGCCGGCGTGTTTCCCGAAGCCTCCTTCGGGCGAGCGGCCGCCGCTGCGGCGGCCGCCGCTGCCGCGGGACCGGCGCTCAATGACCTCATGGCGGCGGGACGCGAGGCCGGCGCGGCGCTGCGCCTGGCGCTCTCGCGGGCATTGCGCCGCGGCTCGAGGCAACAGGTGCAGCTCGAGCCGTGCCTCGTCCCGCAAGCCGAGGCGGAGTACGCGCTTCCGGCCCGTGTGGGGGACTACACGGACTTCTACGCCTCGATCCATCATGCGACCGCGGTCGGGCGGCTCTTTCGCCCCGACAAGCCGCTCCTTCCCAACTACAAATGGGTGCCGCTCGCCTATCACGGCCGCAGCTCCTCGATCGTTGTCTCCGGGCAAGACTTCCCGCGTCCCCTCGGACAGACTCGCCCGCCGGGGGCCGCCGCGCCGGCGCTCGGGCCGAGCGAGCGGCTCGATTACGAGCTCGAGCTCGGTATCTTCATCGGCACCGCAAACGCCCCCGGCGAGCGCGTCCCGGTTGCGGACGCGGAGTCCCATGTATTCGGTCTGTGCCTGCTCAACGACTGGTCCGCGCGGGATATCCAGGCCTGGGAATACCAGCCGCTGGGGCCCTTCCTCGCGAAGAACTTCGCGACGACGATCTCACCATGGGTCGTGACCCTCGAGGCGCTCGAGCCCTTCAGAGTGCCCTGGGATCGCCCCCGGACCGACCCCGAGCCGCTCCCGTATCTGCACTCGCCCGAGCTCGCATCGACCGGTGCCATCGACATCGAGCTCGAGGTCTACTTGCAGACCGCTTCCATGCGTCGCGAGCATCGCGCGCCCTGCCGGCTCTCGCACAGCAGCTTCAAACATTCCTACTGGACCGTCTCTCAGATGGTGGCGCATCACACGGTGAACGGCTGCAACCTCAAGCC
>JASHUC010000453.1 GCA_030040235.1 Gammaproteobacteria bacterium
GTCCATCACGTGCCAAGCGATCATCATGACAAAGCCGGTAACGGCCCACAGCGGGCTTTGATAGTGGTAGTAGGCGAAGCCGGCCAACAGGCCGAACAACAGGCCCGTGAGGGACACCGCATTGGGGCTGACATGCATCCTCGCAAACAGCGGTACGAGACGGCCCGCCATCGGATGGATGAAGTAGAGATTGGTGATCTCCTCGATTTCGGCGGTTCGCCGGACGGGTGCGGAACTGTTCACAGGGACTGCAGGGCGCGATGTTCCTCGCTCGTGATCGCTCGATGCTACCTATCCGCCTGGATCTCGTAAATGCCGCAGGCAGCGCCGGACATTCGCAGGTTTCCACGTACAATTGAGCCGCAAATGTGCTCAGTACAGGCCGCACGAATTCCAGATGGACCCACGCCGGGAGTCGTGGGTATGCCGGGCGGCCCGATCGAGGGTTTTGAGCAGTTTTCCTTCGCATCGGGCCGGCTCGCTCATGCGGTCTACTACGCCGGCGACCCTCGAGATCCCTCGCTGCTGCTGCTGCCTGAGATCGCAGGGCTCTCCCCTGGACTGCGCATGTTTGCCGAACGTCTGATCGATGCCCGTTTCCGGATCTTTGTGCCCTGGCTGTTCGGTCCCCTCGGCAGGCGCGCGCCGCTTCGGAACGCAATCCGGCTGTGCATATCCCGAGAATTCGCCAATCTGCGCGGGGGAGTCTCCTCTCCGGTCACGAGGTGGCTTCGCGCACTAACCACCCATATCAGCAAACATTCCGGTGGAACACCTATCGGTGCCATAGGCATGTGCCTCACGGGCGCTTTTGCGATTCCGCTGGTCATCGATCCGCATGTCATTGCAGCGGTCGCTGCCCAGCCGTCGGTACCTCTCGCGCCGCTTTTTCTGGCGTTCGGCATCGGGCGCGAGCGACGATTGAGCCAGCTCAACGTTAGCGATAGTGAAATCGCCGCAGCCCGCGCCCGACTCGACACCGGCCACGCACATTTGCTGTCGGTGCGGTGCCGTTCCGACCGCATCTGCCCGCGCGCGAAGCTCGAGCGCTTGCAGCGGGAATTTCCGATTGGGCTCGAGATTCGCGAGTATGCGGAAGCGGCCGAGCGCAACCGTCTCGGTGAACGCCCACACGCCACCTTCACGAAAGAATACCGACTCGCGCCTGACGCAGCGGCCGATCATTATTCACGACAGGCGTTTGCCGATTTGGTGGCATTCTTCGACAGGTACCTGCGGGACGCCAGCCCTGCAGAGGCTACTTACCGCATCGGGCTTTAGCCCGGGGTAACCGCTTACGGCGCAAGTTCCTGTTTCGACTTGTCTTTCGTCACTTCCGCGGTCCGATCGCGCATCGCCCGCGCCCCTTCGACCCTATTTCGGCGATAAAATGCACCCCGAAGAAGGTCAACGGGAATGTCATGGACTTGATAGAACGGGCCGCTCGTCGGAACGAGGTGATCACCGAATCCCTCGCGCGCGCGACGAATACTCCGATCGATGAGGTCACCGAGATTTACGCGAGCGAGAGCGCCGAGCTCGAGAAAACCTCTCGCGTCAAGAGCTTCATCGGGATCATCGCAACCCGCCGCACTCGAACGATCTTGAGGAAGCGGAGTCGTCGGCACCCCCAAACCGCCTAGAAGCCGCGCCGCGACCTCGGCTATCGCGGCGAGTTCAGCTGCCCTCCACGCTCAACTCCACCTGCACATTGCCCCGAGTCGCATGAGAGTAGGGACAGATCTTCTCGTGCGCCTCCCGGGCAAGCGCGGCGAGTTCTGCTTGCGGCAGGCTCGGGTCCTTGACGAGAAGCCTCACCGACAAACCGAAACCGCCCCCATCCCTCGGGCCGATGCTCACGCTGCACGAAACGGCAGCGCCTTTGGCGCTGCGCTTCTTCTGCGTCGCGACGTAGTCGAGCGCGCCTCCGAAGCATGCGGCATATCCGGCAGCGAACAAGTGCTCGGGAGTGGCCGTCCCCGGCTTACCGGGTCCGCCCATCGCCTTCGGTACCGAGAGATCGACAGCCACAGAATGATCTTCCGCCTCGGTGTGACCATTTCTGCCACCAACCGCGGTAGCGGTCGCCGTGAAGAGCGGCTTTATTCTGTCCATCATTTCCTCCATTCGCACTCAAAGAATTACGGCAGAGCAGCTGCCAGGCCATTTTCGATCCCATAGTAGCTCCGTACGGGTACACCACCAACTGCCAGGGACGAGAGCAAGCTGACATGACGCGATCGGTGAATCCGTACTACTCCGGGCGGCCGAGCGATCATTTCGATGGGGTGCGCTTCTTCAATCCCGATCACCCCGAGACCGATCGCACGTTTCGCGAACTCCTGCGCTGGAAGCTGGCAGGAAGACCCGCCGTGTGGCCGCGCTCAGTTCCGGCGCGGCAGACCGTTCCCGAGGCCCGCATCGCGGGCTTGCGAGTGACGGTCGTCGGCCACGCCAGCGTGCTGATCCAGGCGGGCGGTCTCAATGTCCTGACCGACCCGGTGTGGTCGGAAAGAGCGAGCCCACTTCCGTTCGTCGGTCCCCGGCGCATTTCTGCGCCCGGAATCGCATTCGCGGCCTTGCCGAAGATCGACGCCGTGTTGCTCAGTCACAATCATTACGACCACATGGACATGCCGACCCTCAGGCGCCTCAACCTCGAGCACTCTGCGGTTCTGGTCGCCCCGCTGGGCAACGACGCAATCCTGCGCCGGGCGATGCCCGGCGCTCGCGTGCTGACCGGAGACTGGTGGGACCGCATCGAGATCGGCCAGCGTGGCGAGGTGACGATCGTCCCGGCCTATCACTGGTCGGCGCGCACGGGACGCGACCGGCGCATGGCGCTCTGGTCCGGGTTCATGCTGAGCACGGGCGGCGGCGGCGCCTATTTCTCGGGCGACACCGGCTATGGGGACGGGCGTATCTTCCGAGAACTGCGGCGACGCATCGGTAGGCCCGATCTGGCTCTCATCCCAATCGGCGCGTACGCGCCGCGCTGGTTTATGAGCGCGCAGCACACCGATCCCAACGAGGCCGTCCAGATCCTGGAGGACCTCGAAGCCGTGCGGGCGGTCGGTGTTCACTGGGGCGTCTTCCAGCTCACCGATGAGCCTCGGGCCGAGCCCCCCGAACTACTCATCCAGGCGCTTGCGCGCCGAGGTATCGCCGAAAGTGTATTCCCAGCCGGAGAGCCCGGACTCAGTTACGAACCATCGGCAAGCGCAGTTTGAAGGAGCCGCGCGGCGACCACGATCGAAGCTCGATTGGCAAGGAGGCAGCACGCGAGCATAGTACGCTTATGAAGCGCGCACCTTCCCGCAACCTCTCTGGTGCCGCCGATTTGAGCGCACCGCGCGATATCGACGCGCTCTATGGCCTGGAGCCGGTCATCGAGCCAGGCCGTGAACCGAGCCGGGGGCTTGGGACCGCGGCGGTGTTTCATAGCATCCAGTGCCCGTATTGCGGCGAGCGCTTCGATACGCTGGTCGATACCGGTACCGGGACGGCTACGTACATTGAGGATTGTCAGGTCTGCTGTCAGCCCATCGAATTCGACCTCCAGGTTGACGCTTACGGTACTTTCGTCAGCCTGAGCGTGCACCGCGGCTGAGCGCGGCTCATTTGTCGAAATCCGATCTGGCCGTTCGTCCAGACATCGCTGTAATCATCCACCGGGAGCTCTGTTATGACCCCGACCATTACTGCCTTCGAGCGCTCGCCCGATCGTGGGCGAGGACTGGCGCGTGATATGCGCGTTCGCTGGGCGCTCGAAGAAGTGGGCCAGCCTTACGAGGTTCGGCTCGTGTCGTTCAAAGCCATGAAGGAACCCGCGCATCTCGCGCTTCATCCATTCGGGCAGATTCCGACCTATGAAGAAGGCGATCTCGCCCTGTTCGAGTCGGGGGCGATTGTGTTCCATATCGCGGAGCGCCATGGGGGCCTGCTGCCAGAGGATCCGAATGCCCGGGCGCGGGCGATCACATGGATGTTTGCCGCCCTTAACACGGTGGAGCCTCCGATGGTCGATCTTCAGATCGCCAAGCTCACGGAGGGCAAGGAGAGCTGGTACGAGCAGCGCCTGCCGCTCGTCGTGGAACGCCTTCGTGCACGGCTCGGCGAGCTTGCCGCTCGCCTCGGCGATACCGACTGGCTCGACGGTGAGTTCAGCGCCGGCGATCTGCTGATGGTGTCGGTGCTGCTCAGAGTGAAAGCAGCGGGCATGCTGGAGGAGTACCGGAACCTCTCCACGTACGTAGCTCGCGGCGAAGCGCGGCCCGCCTACAAGCGGGCTTTCGAAGCTCAGTTGGCGGTTTTCACCGCTGCAGCGGCCAGCTGAGGCTTCGTAAACGCACCTCTCATCCAAGTCTGCGAGCGCGGCGCAGCATCCCGTACCATTTCACCGCAGGTGAACCATGGCTCTCGTTGCTTTCCTGCGAGGGGTCAATGTCGGGGGGCGCCGGACGTTTCGCCCCAGCGTCCGACGACACGGAATTGGAACACGATGATGGCGATCGCACGGATCCTGAAAGGAGAATCGTGATGGGGCGCGTGGCGTTGGTGACCGGCGCGAGCAGCGGGCTCGGAAGGGTCATGGCATTGAGTCTCCTCGCGGCAGGACACCGCGTCGTGCTCTCAGCGACCGATGCCAGGGCACTCGAGGAAACACGCGAGGCGAGTCGAGCCGGCGATCGAGCGGCCATCGTACGGGCCGATCTCAGCCGGGAGTCCGAGCTCCCCGCGCTCGCGCGAGCTGCCGAGGAGGCTTTTGGTCAGATCGATATCCTGGTCAACAACGCCGGAGTGGCCGGCCGGCCGGGACGACCTCCAGAGGAGATGGAGCTCGAGGAGATGCGCCGCGT
>JASHUC010000454.1 GCA_030040235.1 Gammaproteobacteria bacterium
GTCTTGCACCGTGAGGCTCAATTTCGCCGTCTGCGGCGTGGCATCACCTGGATCGACCTCGTGCAGCTTCCAGCGGCCGCCGCTCCTGTTCAGCGCCCTGCCCACTCGTTTCGCTGCGCTCACGGAGCCGAGGAAGTCCATGTCGGCGCTGATTCCGCCCGTGAGCTCTTTGGGTGGCAGTACGTGGTAGATCTGGCTCCAGAGGGCAAGGGCCTGGCCTCCGACCAGCACCACATCCTCGCTCGAGTTTTCTAGAATCTGCCGTACTTCATCGCTGGAGAGCGGAAGCTGAACGTTCTTCCACCTCATCGTCGCTCTCCAGCGCCGAGAAGCCGCCCTTCGGCCACTTGAACTCGGCGCCGCGCAACTGCTCCGCGCCGAATGCAAACAGCGCACGTTGCGCGATCTCGCCGCTTACCACACGGCTCTGGGAGGCAGCCTGCCGCGCCCGCTTCTCGTTCCAGAACTCCTCCGCGGAAACTCTCTCCACGGGCAGCAGGGCTCGACGCACGCGCTGAGGCAAGCGCTGTACCTCGCTCTTGAGCCCCTCGAAATCCTTAGCCGGATCCATCACCGAGGCCAACTCCTGCGCGCAGCCGATCGCCGCCGCCACGCGAGCGAGCACGCCCAGAGATACCCCGGGATCTCCGCTCTCCAGCCTGCGCAGCGTGTCCTGGCTGCTGCCGGCGGCCTGCGCTAGATCCACTATGCGCAGCCCGCGGCGCTTGCGGGCGATACGCAGGTTCTCGCCGAGCTTCACGATAGGCTGGAAGGTGGCCGCCAAACTCATAAAGACTTATATATCAGTTGTTATCTGACTTAGCAAGCCTTATAACTCGCCGTACAGCATCAAGTCACAGGCCGCCTCACGGTTCCAGACAGGATCCAGACCAGCCCTTCCCGTATCAGCCGGCGCCCGAGGACGAGCCGTCCATCCTCATCGAGCCCTCCCGGCAGTTCGCGGAGGCTGTAGCGCGGGGTCTCCAACGCGAACGCGACCGCCGCGGCGGCGTGCGCGGGGAAGCTGACGCGCCGCCCGTGGACCTCGACGCTCACTGTCGCCTCGTCTCGATGCAGCCGATGCACGATACCGGGACGCGCCCCGAGCACGGTCTCCATCGTGAGGCTCTCGAGCGCCTGGAGCTGGCGCAGCTGCCCGTGCAACAACGGCGGACAATCGGCAATGAACCGCTCGACGAAATGATCGAGCATGGCATCGGCATCGGCTCGGGCCTGGAGCTCGAGCAGGAGGCTTCTCAGCGTCTGCCGGGCCGCCGCGCGATCGAAACGCTCACCGGCAAAGCCGACCGGCAGCGACTGGCGGAAGGAAGGCTCCTCGAGCGCCACCCGCGATACGAGCTCGAGCAACAGGTCAGTCCAGGTGTAGCGCAGCACGCCCGCGGTGATGTGGAGCGAGGTCGCCGCCGTGGCCCGCGCCTGGTGCAGCCAGCCCCGGGGAATGTAGACGACATCACCCGCATCGAGCTCGAATTCGTGCGTCGGCGCCCCGGGACGATGCACCTGCGCGTCGAATGCCTGACCCGAGAGTGGCAGCGGCAGAGGCGCATCGTAGATCGTCCACTGCTTCGACCCGGATATCTGCAAGACGAACACATCGTGCGTGTCGTAGTGGACGTTCGCGCCCTGCTCGTGCGGCGGCGTCAGATACACGTTCGCCTGCAGGGGCATGCTGAGCTCAATTTCGACCTCCCGGCAGAAGCGCTCGAGGCTCGGCAGCACCGTATCGAGGAAAGCGAGCGTCACTGTCGCGCCCTCCTCGAACAACTGGTAGATCTTGGCGACATCGAGCGTCGAGCCATCGGTCGTGTAGTCCGAGGCGGTGAAATCGCGGCCCGCACGCTTGACGAGCACATCGGGATAGCGACGGTCGAGCGTGGTGAGGACGCGGTCGATGTCATCGAGCGTCAGCAGCTCGTGGAAGTAGTCCGGCCTCCCCCGCCGTACGACCCGCGGACGCTGCTCCCAGGAATCGCGCAGGAACTCCCGGGGCGGGACGGGATCGAGCAGCCAGGCGAGCCCGCCGGCGCGGCGCGCCATGTCGATGCCGCGCTCCTAATCAGTGGTCGGGGCCGGGGGCCTTGGGATCAGGATCAGGGGCCTTTTTGGCATCCGGATCCGTGGGCTTGGCCTTGTGCTTCCGTTTCCTCTTCTTCTTCTTTTTATCGGGATCGCCCGGCTTCTTGTCAGGGTCAGCCGCCTTCTGAGGATCGTCACCGTCCTTGTCCGGATCATCATCCGCCGCAACCGCGCGCATCCCGGCCGCCACGGCGAGCGCGCCGCCGATCAGCAGTCCGGTCTGGCTGAGGAATGACCGGCGCCTCAGGACGCGTGCGGTCGAGATATCGGCATCGCTCAGGGTCTGGGTAGGCTTCTTCGGGTCCTTTGCATCCGTCTGCGACATGGAAATCTCCGCGGGTCGAGGCGCAGTGCCGAGCCCAAGTACAATAATCGCAATCCCGGCGAGGCGCTATAGCCTGACTGTCGGGCAGCCCGGCACGCCGGCTGCTAGCCCTGCCTGCGGTTTCCACGTTCAAGGGGACTCGAATGCTTCGCATTTACCGCCACGGACTCGCCGTGGGCGTGCTGACGCTTGCGCTCGGAAGCCTCGGCGCGACCGTGCATGCTCAGGACCAGGACCACCAGAACGATCAGCCCCGACAGGAACAGCCGCCGCATCAGGGTGCGGGCGACGAAGGCCGGCACGATGAGCACGCGGCCACGGGCGACGCTGAGCGTTATCGCAAGGCGCACCCGCATGCCGCGGCACGTTGTCACGACGGCTTCTTCACCAATACGACCAACCGGAAATACGCCTGCTCCAAGCACGGTGGCATCGACGTTTGGTTAAAGCCGCAGTAGCCGACGCTGAATTACTTTCGTGCCCTGAGCGCCTCGAGCTCGGTGCGCAGCAGCCGTACCTCCTGCTCGAGTCTGGCCACGCGCCCGGCAAGTGTTTCGCGCTCGGTAGCCGGTGCCGAGTCTTCCGCGGCGGCCTCGCCGGGGGTGCTCTGCGGCGGCGGTTCGCCGCTGAAGAGCTGCAGGTAGCGCGACTCGCGGCGTCCGGGCTCGCGTGGCAGACGGGCGACGAGCGGCCCAGGCTCGCGCACGAGTAGGTTCTGCAATATCGCCTCGACCTCCGACACCTCGCTGAAGGAGGCCAGGCGGCTCGCGCGCGCGCGCAGCTCACCCGGGGT
>JASHUC010000455.1 GCA_030040235.1 Gammaproteobacteria bacterium
CACCGGGCGGCAATGCCGCGCTGGGGGCGGTGAATGCCCACCTCCCGACCGACCCTGCCCTCGAGCACCTGGGCGAGCGATTCGGCGTCGGGCAGCTCCCGGGCGACGATCACCTCGCGCGCCGGCTCCTGCGAGCCGTAGTACTGCAGCATGAAGGAGCGCAAGGCCTCCTCGGGCTCGGCGAGCGTCGCCCGCGGGAAGTAGCTCGTCGTGCCGAGATTGCGCCCGCCGCGCACGAGCATCACGCTCACGGCGTACTCGCCGGGCTCCCCGACGATCGCGAGCACGTCGGCGTCGCGCTCGGCCTCGGCCGTCACGATCTGCTGGGCCTGGATGCGCTTGAGCGCTGCGAGCTGATCGCGGATGCGCGCCGCCCGCTCGAACTCGAGCCGGCTCGCCGCCTCCTCCATTCGCGCTTGCAGCTGCGCGTTCACCTCGCCGCTGCGGCCCTCGAGCACCTTCACGGCGCTATCGACATCCTCGGCGTAGGCCTCGCGAGCGATCAAACCAACGCACGGGGCCGAGCAACGCCCGATCTGATGCTGCAGGCAAGGGCGGCTGCGGTTTGCAAAGAAGGTGTCGCGGCAGTTGCGGATGAGAAAGAGCTTCTGCAAACCCTGCAGCGTCTCGCGCACGGCGCCGGCGCTCGGGAAAGGGCCGAAGTAGCGACCGGGCCGATTGCGCGGGCCGCGGTAGAACGCGAGCCGCGGATAGGCGTGCTCGGTCTCGAGGTGTATGTAGGGAAAGCTCTTGTCGTCGCGCAGCACCACGTTGAAGCGTGGCTTGTGCTCCTTGATGAGGTTGTATTCGAGCAGCAGCGCCTCCGTCTCGGAGTTGGTGACGGTGACCTCGATCGCGGCGATCTGCTGCACCAGGGCCTGGACCTTCGGCGCGACGTTGCTCGGGTTGAAGTACGTCCCGACACGATCCTTGAGGTTGCGAGCCTTGCCGATGTAGAGGAGGCCGCCTTGGGCGTCGTACATCCGATACACGCCCGGGCGTCGCGGCAGCGTCGCCACATACTCCTTCGGATCGAACGGGCGGGCCTCTGCCACAGCCTCTCCAGACCCGCTAAGGGGACATCCCCGCCAGCGCGCGGGCCCGCTCGAGCACGGCCCGGAACATCGGCTCCGTGAGCCTGCGGGTCTGCGTGTTGTAGCGACTGCAGTGGTAGGAGTCCAGAAGATAGCGCTGGTCATCGAGGCGATGCTCGCGGCCATGAGCGAACGCAAAAGCCGCGCGCCGCAGTCCCAGCGCGAGCAGCGCGGCATCGTGGCCGATCCGCCCGAGTGCGACGAGCACACGAGCGCCCTCGAGCTCCTCGAGCTCGGCCTCGAGGTAGGAGTTGCAGCGGCGAATCTCATCCGGCAGCGGCTTGTTCTCGGGCGGGACACACTTGACCGAATTGACGATCCGCACGCCCTTGAGCTTCAGGGGATCGTCCGCGGCCCGCGATTCCGGCCCGGTCGAAAGGCCGAGCGCGAACAGCGTCCGGTAGAGCAGGATGCCCGCATAGTCTCCGGTGAACGGGCGCCCGGTGCGGTTGGCGCCGTGCAGCCCCGGGGCGAGCCCGACGAGTACGATCTTCGGGGCCGGGTCGCCGAAGGAAGGTACCGGACGGCACCAGTAATCCGGGTGCTGCGCGTGGCACTCGGCCAGGTACGATGCGAGCCGCGGACAGCGGACGCAATTCGGATCGTAAACCGTCACTCAGTCGTCCATGTGCCCCACGATGGCGGAGGCGAACCCCGAGCAGCTCATGAGCTTTGCGCCGGGAATCAACCGCTGCAGCGCCTCTTCGACATTCTTGCGCGCGGCGAGCTCACGCTTGGGAACGCGGATCGCCTCGCGCAGACGCGCGAGGTCGTATGTGAGCTCCTTCGCCGCAATGGTCCGCGCGACGCCCTTGACGATGAGATCGGCCGCCTCCGTCCACTTGAGGTAACGCAGCATCATCTCGGCCGAGAGGATGAGTGAGCCGGGGTTCACGCGGTCCTTGCCGGCAAAGCCGGGCGCCGTGCCGTGTGTCGCCTCGAACACCGCCGGTCCGTCGCCGATATTGCCGCCCGGGGCGATACCGATCCCTCCGACCTGTGCCGCGAGCGCATCCGAGATGTAATCGCCGTTGAGGTTGAGCGTCGCGATCACATCGTACTCCTCCGGGCGCATGAGGACCTGCTGCAGGAAGTTGTCGGCGATCACGTCCTTCACGACGATCTCGGAGCCGCTCAGTGGGTTGCGAAAGCCGAGCCAGGGACCTGCGCCGATCTCGCGCGCGCCGAATTCCTCCCGCGCGAGCTCGAAGCCCCAGTTGCGGAAAGCACCCTCCGTGTACTTCATGATATTGCCCTTGTGAACGAGCGTGACCGATACCCGATCGTTGTCGATCGCGTACTGGATCGCCTTGCGGATGAGGCGCTGACTGCCCTCCTTCGATACCGGCTTGATGCCGATCCCGGAGCTCGCGGGAAAGCGAATGCCGGTGACTCCGAGATCCCGCTGCAGGAATGCGATGAGTCTCATCACCTGCGGCGAGCCCGCCGGCCACTCGATACCCGCATAGATATCCTCGGTGTTCTCGCGAAACACCACCATGTCGGTGAGGCTCGCATCGAGCAGCGGCGTTGCGACGCCCGGAAAGTAACGAATGGGCCGCACGCAGGCATAGAGGTCGAGGGTCTGCCGCACGGCGACGTTGAGCGAGCGGATGCCCTCCCCGACCGGCGTTTCGAGCGGGCCCTTGATGGCGACGACGAACTCGCGCAGTGCCTGCAGCGTTTCCTCGGGCAGCCACTGCCCGTAGAGGCGGTGGGCTTTCGCGCCCGCGTAGATCTCCATCCAGCGTACGCTGCGCCGGCCCGCGTAGGCCCGCCCCACGGCGGCCTCGACCACTTTGAGCATCGCCGGAGTCACGTCGATGCCGATGCCATCGCCTTCGACGAACGGAATGATCGGGTGCTCCGGGACGTTGAGCGTCCCGTCGGTATTGACGGTGATCCTGGCGCCGTCGACCGGAACGACGATGCGGTCGTAATGCACGGCGCTGCCTGCGCGGGTGCCGGTCCGGTCAGCTCATCGCGCGGCGGCTGGCGTGCGCTCGCTCTGCGATGAGCAGGGCCAGCTCGAGGGCCTGCTCGTAATTGAGCCGTGGATCGACGGTCGAGCGGTAGGCTCGCTGCAGATCCGCATCGGTGAGTCCGCGCGCTCCACCGGTGCATTCGGTCACGTCCTCGCCCGTGAGCTCGATGTGTACCCCGCCGAGGTACGAGCCCATCTCCGCGTGGATCCGGAACGCGAGCTCTATCTCGCGCAGGATGTTCTCGAAGCGGCGCGTCTTCAGTCCGTCGGTGGTGGTCTCGGTGTTGCCGTGCATCGGATCGCACACCCACAGCACCGTCTGGCCGGTCTGACGCACCGCCTCGATGAGCGGCGGCAGCCGGCTCTCGATGTCCCTCGCACCGAAGCGGTGGATGAAGGTGAGCCGCCCCGGTTGGCTCTGCGGATTGAGCGTCGCGATGAGCCCCTGCGCCCACCCGCCGTCCATGCCCGAACCGACCTTCACCGCGATGGGGTTGCTGATCCCGCGAAAGTACTCGACGTGCGCTCCATCGAGCTGCGCCGTGCGCATCCCGATCCAGGGCATGTGCGTCGAGAGGTTGTACCAGCGCTTCTGGCGCGGGATGAATCGCGTCTGCGCCTGCTCGTAGAGCAGGTGCAGTCCTTCGTGGCTCGCGTAGAACCCGACGTGCGTGGTCTCGTGCACGGGGCGGCCACTCACGCCTTCGAAGAAATCGAGCGCATCGGCGATCGAATCGGCGATGCCGTGGAAAGCCTCTTTCAGAGGGGAATGCTTGACGAAGTCGAGATCCCAGTACTCCGGATGATGCAGGTCGGCGAACCCGCCATCGACCAGCGCGCGCACGAAGTTGAGCGTGAGCGCGGCGCGCTCGTAGCCGCGCAACAGCAGATTCGGGTCCGGGGCTCTGCCCTCGGCGGTGAACTCCGGACGATTGACGAGATCGCCCCGATAGCTCGGCAAGCTGATGGCGCCGCGGGTCTCCGTATCCGCCGAGCGCGGCTTCGCATACTGGCCCGCCATGCGCCCCACGCGCACGATCGGCTTCTTCAGGCCGTGCAGCAGCACCAGGCTCATCTGCAGCAGGATCTTGAGGTTCTTGGCGATCCGGTCCGACTCGCAGTCGACGAAGGTCTCCGCGCAATCCCCGCCCTGCAGCAGGAAGGCCTGGCCGCGCTGCGCAGCGGCGAGCCTCTCGCGCAGCGCATCGATCTCCCACGACACGACGATCGGAGGCAGCCGCGACAGCTCCGCGACCACCCGCTCGAGCGCGGCAGGATCCGCATAGAGTGGCTGCTGGCGGGCCGGCTTCGACTGCCAGCTCGCCGGGTGCCAGGCCGCCGTGCTATTGAGATCGCGCATTTTTTGAGCGTAGCACGGATGGGCCCGGGGGGCCTCCCGGCAGGTCCCAGCTGCCGGGTTGCGGCGCCGCAGGCTCTGGCGTCGCGTGGGGCTGGGGCGCAGAATCCGCCCCCTTTCGGCTATGCCGCACAATCTCTGGAGTCTCTCATGCATCGGGCACTGGTTCTGGGGGCCGGCAAGATCGGCGCCCTCATCTCGGGCTTTCTCGCAGAGTCCGCGGCCTACGAGGTGCAGCTTGCGGATGCCGACGGGGCCGTGGCCGAATCCGTCGCCAAGGCCCATGGCTCCCCGCACCTCAAGAGCTACACGGTCGATGCGACCGCCCCGGGGGTGCTCGCAAGGCACCTGTTCGCGCACCCCGCGGATGCGGTCATCTCGAGCCTGCCCTACTACTGCAACGTCGCCGTGGCACAGGCCGCCCGCGATGCAGGCGCTCATTATTTCGATCTCACCGAGGATGTGGAGGTGACGCGCGCCGTGCGCCGCATCGCTCTCGGGGCGCGCCAGGCGTTCGTCCCCCAGTGCGGGCTCGCACCGGGCTTCATCAGCATCGTCACGAACGAGCTCATGGGGCACTTCGATGAGGTGCGCAGCGTCAAGATGCGAGTCGGGGCGTTACCGCAGCATCCGAACAACGTTCTCAAATACTCCCTCACCTGGTCGACCGAGGGCTTGATCAACGAGTACGGCAATCCCTGCCAGTCCGTCGTCGACGGCCGGGCCGTCGAGGTGGCCCCGCTCGAGGGCCTGGAGGAAATCGAGATCGATGGCACGCTCTACGAGGCCTTCAACACCTCGGGCGGCCTCGGCTCGCTCGCCGAGACGCACGGCATCGGAGTCGAGTCGATGAACTACAAGACCATCCGCTATCCGGGACACTGCGCGCAGATGCGCCTGCTCATGAACGACCTCAAGCTCAATCAGGATCGTGCGACGCTCAAGCGCATCCTCGAGAGCGCCGTGCCGCAGACCCTGCAGGACGTGGTGATCGTCTACGCAGCCGTCACCGGAAAGCAGGAGGGCGAGCTGCGCGAGGAGAACTACGTCAACAAGATTTACCCCCAGATGGTCGCGGGGCGGCTCTGGTCGGCCATCCAGGTCACCACCGCCGCGGCCGCAGCGGCCGTCCTCGACCTCACGCTGCAGCATCCCGAGCTCGCCGGCTTCGTCGCGCAGGAGCAGTTCCGGCTCCCCGAGATCCTCGCCAACCGTTTCGGCCGCCACTACGCCCCGGGAGGCACCAAGGACATCTCGGGCGAAGTGGTCGTCTCCGGAAAAGCGGGCAAGCAACGGCGTCTCAAGGGGGCGGCGTGAGCCCCGCAACGGCGGCGAGCGCCGTGCTCGAGCGGCTCGGAATCACCCCGGTACACGCGGGCGCCTGGTCCGGACTTCACGGCTGGTCCCGCTCGGCCGAGGGTGCCGTGATCGAGGTGCGCAATCCCGCGAGCAACGAGGTCCTCGCTCGCGTGCGCGCCGCGGGCGGTGCGGACTACGAGGATGTGATGCGCTCGGCGAGCGCGGCCGCTGCCGAGTGGCGCCGCGTACCCGCTCCGAAGCGCGGCGAGCTCGTGCGCCTCATCGCCGACGAGCTGCGCCGCTTCAAGCAGGATCTCGGCACGCTCGTGAGTCTCGAGAACGGGAAGATTCTCGCCGAGGGCCTCGGCGAGGTGCAGGAGATGATCGATATCGCCGACTTTGCGGTCGGCCAGTCGCGCATGCTCTATGGCCTGACGATGCACTCGGAGCGCCCGCAGCACCGCATGTACGAGCAATGGCATCCGCTCGGGGTGGTGGGCATCATTTCGGCATTCAACTTTCCGGTGGCCGTGTGGTCGTGGAACGCGTTCCTCGCGGCCGTGTGCGGCAACGCCTCGGTCTGGAAGCCCTCCCCGAAGACACCGCTCGCCGCAATCGCCGTGCAGCGACTCTGCAATCGCGTGCTCGAGTCGCAGCGCGCTCCGGCCGTCTTTCAGCTCTTCATCGATGCCGGGACCGAGCTCGCCACTCGCTTCGTCGATGACCGGCGCGTCGCGCTCGTCTCCTTCACCGGCTCCACCGCCGTCGGGCGCAAGGTCGGGGAGCGCCTCGCTGCCCGCCTCGGCAAGAGTCTCCTCGAGCTCGGTGGAAACAACGCGATCATCGTGGATGAGACGGCCGATCTCGAGCTCGCCGTCCCCGCCATCGTGTTCGGCGCGGTGGGAACGGCGGGTCAGCGTTGCACCACCACGCGCCGCGTGTTCGTGCACGAGTCGAGGCGCGCGGAGCTCGAGAAACGGCTGATCCAGGCGTACCGTCAGGTGCGCATCGGCGATCCGCTCGCCGCAGGGACCCTCATGGGTCCGCTCATCGATGCCCAGGCGGTGGCGCGGTTCGAGGCGGCCGTCGCGGCCGCCCGCTCCGCCGGCGCAGAGATCCTCCACGGCGCAGGGGTGCTCCCCGGACCCGGGCACTTCGTCGAGCCGACGCTCGTGCGCGCGCGCAATGAGTGGCCGATCGTTCAGACCGAGACCTTCGCCCCCATTCTCTACGTGATCGGCTTCAGGACTCTCGATGAGGCGATCGAGCTGCAGAACGCCGCCGCCCACGGGCTTTCCTCGGCGCTCTTCACCGAGCGCCTCCAGCACGCCGAGCAGTTCCTCTCGAGCGAGGGGAGCGACTGCGGCATCGCGAACGTCAACATCGGCACTTCCGGTGCCGAGATCGGTGGGGCGTTCGGCGGCGAGAAGGACACGGGCGGCGGGCGCGAGTCGGGCTCGGATGCGTGGAAGAGCTACATGCGAAGGCAGACGAGCACCATCAACTGGAGCCGCTCGCTGCCCCTCGCGCAGGGCATCCGCTTCGATATCGCGCCGTAGCCGCCGCCGGAGCTTCTCAGCGCCTCATCCGGCCTTGCATTCGCGCCACAGGCGGTCCCACTCGGCCGCCGAGAGGGCCGACAGCACGAGCCCGCGGTCACGCGCCTGCTGCTCCATGCAGGCGAAGCGGCGCTCGAACTTCGCATTCGCGGCACGCAGCGCCGCCTCGGGCTCGACCTCGAGGTGCCGGCCCCAGTTGACGACGGCGAACAGCAGATCGCCGAGCTCCTCGAAGACTTTCTCGCGTCCGTCCGCTTCCCTCGCGGCGGCATCGAGCTCGCCGATCTCCTCGATCACCTTCTCGCGCACCTCGCTTGCCGCCGACCAGTCGAACCCGGCGCGTGCGGCGCGCCGGCCGAGCTTGCCGGCGCGGACCAGCGCGGGAAGGGCGAGCGGCACACCGGCGAGGACCCCGGGCGGTGATTCCCCGCCTTCGAGAGCCGCCGCCGAGCGCTCGCGCCCCTTGTGCCGCAATCGCGCCATGATCTCGAGCAGCCGCTCGAG
>JASHUC010000456.1 GCA_030040235.1 Gammaproteobacteria bacterium
GCCCAGCCGGCCATGTAGTGGAAGAGGTCGGCTGCGAGCGGCACGTCGGCCGCGCGCGCCACGCCGATCGGTTTGCCGTTGTCGAGGGACTCGAGCTGCGCGAGCTCCTCGAGATTCTCGAGAATCAGATCGCCGATCTTCCAGAGGATCTTGCCGCGCGCCGCAGGCGACATGCGCGGCCAGGGCCCCTCCTCGAAGGCTTTGCGGGCAGCGGCCACCGCGAGATCGACGTCGGGGCTCTTGCAGTCGGCAACGTGGGCGATCACCTGCTCGGTTGCCGGGTCGAAGACCTCGAACGTCTCGCCCTCGTGGGCCTCCTGCCAGCGCCCACCGATGAGGGCCTGATGCGGACGGCCGACGAAGCTTTTCGTCCGGGCGCTCAACGACACCGTATCGACAGCTGCGTTCATGTGAATCTCCTCCGATTCAGCCCGCTTTCTTTAACGTGAAATCGATGGGTTGACCCATGAACTCCGAATGCAGTTTCATCTCACCGCCCTCAACGACCCCCGTGTAGTTGAAGGTCGTGGGGCCTTGACCGAAATCGAGGTCGAGCGAAAAGCTGATCTTGTTCCCCTCCAGCTTGACGCTCTTGAGCGGCAGTACGCTTCCGTCCGGACCCATCGTCGTGCCGGTGACCGTCTTGCCTGCCGATTTGAACTCATAGTTCACTTGCACGGGTCCGTTCGGTGAATCAATAGTGCCGGTCCATTTGCCGTCAACTCCGGCGGCGAAAGCCGGAACCGATATCAAAAGCAGAGCACACGCCAGCGTTCGGATTTTCATGATTATCCTCCCTCTGATTAAGGAAGCTCAAACACAGTGACCATGATGCCGGCCGCCGGTGCGGTGACCTCCGGCACGAACAGGCGGCTACCCGCTCCGAAGGGGCTGCCGCTTCCGGCGACGACGGCCAGGTACTCCCGCCCATCTACCGCGAAGGCGATGGGTGAGGATTCGGCCGCGGAACTGAGGCGCGTCCGCCACAGCACCCTGCCCGTCGCCGCGTCATATGCGGTGAAATAGCGGTCCACGTCGCCCTCGAACAGGAGCCCACCGGCCGTCGCGAGGGCGGAGCTGACCACCGGCATTCGCTGCCGATGTGTCCACACCGTGCGGCGCCGCTCGAGATCGAGCGCGGCAATCCGCCCGAACTTGCCGTCGTGCCGCGGCGGGGCACGCAGCGCGAAGCGCATGTCGATTCCACCCTGGGCCGTCTGAGTGGCGCCGCGGGGGACATAGGTGTATTCGGCGCAGTTCTCCAGGATGGGCACGTAGAGCATGTGCGTCACCGGATCGAGCGAGGTGGCCGGCCAGTTGCGCGCACCGAAGCTGTTCGGGCAGAGGTACTTCGCCTTGCCGGCCTCGGGCTCCACGGCGGGGTTCACCGTCTTCTCACCCGTCACCGGGTCGACCGCGGTGACGACGTTCTGCAGACCGAGGTCGCTCGAGAAAACGAACGCCCCCGTCGCGGCATCCACGGCGTCGAACATCGCGGTCTTGCCGCCGGTCACGACGAGCTTCCTCGGGTGGCCGTTCACTTGCAGCGTGACGAGAGTCTGCTCGAACACCCAGTCGAGGTCCCACACGTCGCGCTTCTGATGCTGGTAGTACCACACCAGAGCGCCCGTTTCCGGCCGCAGCGCGACGGTGGAATCCGTGTACAGGGCGTCGTTGGAGCTTAGCCGCTCGGCTCCGGGCCGTGGCTGAAGCAACGTCGCCGTGTCGTAGGTATTGCCGATACCGAAGTACACGAGATCGAGCGCCGGATCGTAGCTGCCCCCCGTCCACACCCCGCCGCCGAATCGCTCCGCGAGCGGTGCGCCGTTCCAGGTGTCTCCACCGGGCTGGCCGGGGCGCGCGATGGTGTGAAATCGCCACAGCTCCCGGCCGCTCGCCGCATCGAGGCCCACGATGAAGCATCCGCCGGCGTTCTGCACCCCGAGGCTGACCCCGACGACCACGGTGCCGTGCGCGACGATGGGGGCGCCGGTCAGCTGGAAGCCGACCGCCGCCGGGCGCCCTTTCTGCTCGGCCACGGCATGATCCCACTCGAGGTGACCGGTGCGCGCATCGAGAGCGATCACGTGGCCGTCCGCGGTCGGCGCGAACACCTCGGCGCCATAGAGGGCGATCGACTTGGTGTGTGATCTGCGGCCGTTGTCGAATTCCTCCGGCAGCGCACGCACGTACTGCCACAGGAGCTCCCCGGTCCCCGCATCGAGTGCCTGCACCGCGGCGCCGCTTGCGATGAACATCACCCCGTCGTGCACGAGCGGGGTGATCTCGTTGGTGCTTTCGGGCAGCATCCAACTCCATGCCGTGCGCAACCGCGCGACGTTCGCCCGGTCGATCTGCTTGAGCGGACTGAATCCCTGCGCATCGTAGGTTCGCCGCCACATGAGCCAATCGGAGGGCGGGGGATGTTCGAGGAGCGCAGGGGTCACCGGTGTGAGGGCGGCAAGCCTCGCCTTGCGCGCGCTGAGCGCACGCAGGAGCAGGGGGTCCCGTTCCTGTCCCGGGAGAGGCGCAAACATCTGCGCACCGGCGGCCGCCCGGGCCTCCGCGGAGCGCGCCCCACGGAGCGCGGCGGCCGTTGCAGCCCGGGGCAGGGTGCTGCGCCCTGCGGAGCCGCTGGTGCTGTTGGCCGCGAGAATGTAGGCCACGATGGCCGATTGGGCCGCGGTGCCCACCGAGCCCACCCCGCCCGGGGGCATCGTGGTGCGAATTTTCCGGGAGAGCTCGGCACGCGAATGACCGCGCCAGTGGCTTTCGA
>JASHUC010000457.1 GCA_030040235.1 Gammaproteobacteria bacterium
CGCGCGCGCGTCCGCGGCGCTGCGCTCGCGCGGGCCGCAGCGCTCGGGCGCCCCACCGCACCGGCTTGACCGGCCCGCGGCCGCGGCCACATCATGCGTCGCGCCGCTTTGAACAATCGTTCAATCACCGCTGCGCTCCGGAACCCCGCTCTGAACAGTTCATCAAAATCCGCATCCCTCGAGGGCACCCGGCGCGATCCCGAAGCGTCCGAGGAGCTTGCGGAACCGCGGCGGCGGCAGCTCATCGAGGTGACCATCGACAGCCTCTCGGAAGTGGGTTATGTCGGCAGCACTCTGGCACAGATTGCCAGCCGCGCGGGCGTCTCACCAGGGCTCGTCGCGCATTACTTCGGGGACAAG
This sequence comes from Gammaproteobacteria bacterium, assembly GCA_030040235.1. Next base: position 361 of record JASHUC010000457.1, read on the forward strand.
GACGGGCTCCTCGCGGCTGCGTTCCGCACGCTCGCCCGCCGCCCGGCGCAGGCCCTGCGGCAGCGGCTCGCGGCGGCCGCGACGCCGCGCGCACGAATTCAGGCCGTCATCGACACCTATCTTGCGCCGGCCGAGTTCGACCGGCGTACGGGCACCGCCTGGCTCGCCTTCTGGGGCGAGGTGCTGCATGTGGCGAGCCTGCGCCGCATCCAGCGCGCGTACCAGCGCCGCATGCTCTCGAACCTGCAGCCGGCGCTCGCGAGTCTCGCTCCGCCGCGTGAGGCACGCACGCTCGCCGCGATGATCGCCGCGATGATCGATGGGGTATGGCTGCGCGCGGCACTCTCGGGCTGGCGCGAGGCCGATAGCGAGAGCGCCCGCGCCCTGCTGACCGCCTTCGTGGACAGCCGGCTCGGGCAGCACGAGGCACCGCGCACCCCCGAGGGACCGCGCACGCCCGAGGGTCCGCGGACGCTCATCACCCTCAACCCGGCAACCGGCGCGGTGCTCGCGCGCCTGCCCGTCGATGGCGCCCGGGAGATCGACGCCGCCGTCACACGCGCGGAGAGCGCACAGGCTCGCTGGGCGGCGCTCACGGGTGCAGAGCGCGGCCGGCTGCTGCGCCGTGCGGCGGAGCTGCTGCGCGCGCGCAATGCCGAGCTCGCCGAGCTCGAGACGCGCGATACCGGCAAGCCCATTCAGGAGACGAGCGTCGTCGATGTGCTCTCGGGGGCAGAGTGCTTCGAGTACTACGGGGGGCTCGCCGCAGGGCTTGCGGGCGAGCACATCGACCTCGGGCCGAAGGCCTTCGGTTACACGCGCCGTGAGCCTCTCGGGGTGGTCGCCGGGATCGGGGCGTGGAACTACCCGTTGCAGATTGCCTGCTGGAAGGCGGCCCCGGCGCTCGCCTGCGGGAACGCCATGATCTTCAAGCCCGCCGAGCTCACCCCGCTCACCGCGATCAAGCTCGCCGAGGTGCTGCGCGAGGCCGGGGTGCCCGATGGGGTCTTCCAGGTCGTGCAGGGCTTTGCCGAGACGGGGCGGCTCCTCACGCGCCACCCGCGCATCCGCAAGGTCTCGCTCACCGGCGAGGTGGCCACCGGCCGGGCGGTGATGAGCGATGCGGCGGCCTCGCTCAAATCCGTGACGCTCGAGCTCGGGGGCAAATCACCGCTCATCATCTTCGAGGATGCGAGCCTCGAGAACGCGGTCGCGGGTGCGATGCTCGGCAACTTCTACTCAGCCGGCGAGGTGTGCTCCAACGGGACGCGGGTATTCGTTCACCGCCGCATCAAAGCGGCGTTTCTCGCACGGCTCAAGGAGCGGACCCGCGCGCTGCGCGTCGGCGACCCGCGCGATCCGCGCACGCAGGTCGGCGCGCTCATCTCCGAGGAGCACATGGGCAAGGTGCTCGGCTATATCGCCCGCGGCCAGGCCGAGGGTGCGCGGCTGCTCATCGGCGGACAGCGTCTCACCGCCGGTGAGCTCGGGCGCGGCTACTTCGTGGCCCCGACCGTGTTCGAAGGCTGCCGCGACGAGATGACCATCGTTCGCGAGGAGATCTTCGGGCCGGTCATGTCGGTGCTCGAGTTCGACGACGAGGAGGAGGTCATCGCGCGGGCGAATGCGACCGAGTTCGGGCTCGCGGCCGGCGTCTTCACCCGCGATCTCGCGCGCGCACACCGCGTCATCGCCCGTCTGCAGGCGGGCACCTGCTGGATCAATCACTACAACGTCACGCCCATCGAGCTGCCCTTCGGCGGCATAAAGCTCTCCGGTCTCGGGCGCGAGAACGGCCGCGCCGCCCTCGAGCATTACACTCAGTTGAAGAGCGTGTACGTCGCGCTCGGCGACATCGAATCTCCTTATTGAGTACCCCCGGCGATGGATGAGGTCTTCGACTACGTGATCGTCGGGGCGGGCTCCGCAGGGTGCGTGCTCGCCGACCGCCTGAGCGAAGACGGCCGCGCGAGCGTGCTCGTCCTCGAGTACGGCGGCTCCGATCGATCGCCCTACATCCAGATGCCTGCGGCACTCTCGGTGCCGATGAACACCGTCCGGTACGACTGGGGCTACCGCAGCGAGCCGGAGCCTGCTTTAGGGGGGCGCCGTCTGCACACGCCCCGCGGCAAGGTCCTGGGGGGATCCTCGTCTATCAACGGCCTGGTATACGTCCGTGGCAATGCCCTCGATTACGAGGGCTGGGAGGCGCTCGGGGCGGCCGGCTGGGCCTATCGCGACGTGCTGCCGTACTTTCGGCGCGCCGAGCGCTGGGCGGGCGGAGCCGATGAGTATCGTGGCGGCGATGGGCCGCTTGCCACCTGTTACGGCCCGCTCACCAACCCGCTGCACCGGGCCTGGCTCGAGGCGGGCCGTGAGGCGGGCTACCCGTTCACCACGGACATGAACGGCTTTCAGCAGGAGGGATTCGCTCGCATGGCGATGACGGTCGCCGGCGGGCGGCGCTGCAGCACTGCCAATGCCTACCTGCGGCCGGCCCTGCGGCGGGCGAATCTCACGGTGCGCACGCATGCGCTCGCCGAGCGCATCGTGCTCGAGCAGCGGCGCGCGACGGGTGTGTGGTATCGCCGCGGCGGGCAGCCGCACCTCGCGCGCGTGCGGCGCGAGCTGATCGTGAGCGGCGGCCCGATCAACTCACCGCAGCTCCTGAAGCTCTCGGGACTCGGGCCGGCCGCGGAGCTGCGCGCCTTCGGAATCGAGGTGGTGCGCGACCTGCCCGGGGTGGGCGAGAACCTGCAGGACCATCTGGAGTTCTACTTCCAGGTCGCCTGTCGCGAGCCCATCACGCTCTACCCCGAGACGCGGCCGCTGCGCAAGCTCGCGATCGGCGTGCGCTGGATCCTCACCCAGGGCGGTCTCGGGGCGACCAATCATTTCGAGACCGGCGCCTTCATCCGCAGCCGTGCGGGTGTCTCGTACCCCGATATCCAGTACCACTTCCTGCCGCTGGCAGCGAGCTACGATGGCTCATCGCTCGCGAGCGAGCACGGGTTCCAGGCGCACGTCGGTCCAATGCGCTCGAAGAGCCGTGGCTGGGTGCGCCTGGCCGGAGAGAGCGCGCTCGATGCGCCACGGATCTTCTTCAACTACATGTCGCACGAGGAGGACTGGGTCGAGATGCGCGCCTGCGTGCGCTTGACGCGCGAGATCTTCGCGCAGCGGGCGTTCGATCGCTTTCGCGGACGGGAGATCACCCCGGGCGAGGCGGTGCAAAGCGATGGCGAGATCGATGCTTTCGTGCGAGAGCACCTCCAGAGCGCCTATCACCCGGCGTGCACCTGCA
>JASHUC010000458.1 GCA_030040235.1 Gammaproteobacteria bacterium
TGGCGCCGACGGCTCTTGCGGCGCTCACCGCCGCGCGTGCGGGCAAACCCTTCGAGGTGACGGACGGGGCGCAGCTCACCGGAGCGCTCGCGCCCTTGCCGCTCACCGCCCTGCGCTGGCCGCCGGAGGTGCTCGAGCGTCTCGCCAAGGTGGGCGTGCGCACGATCGGGGAGGCACTGCGGTTGCCGCGAGCCGGATTCACACGCCGCTTCGGCCGCGAGCCACTGGCCGCCCTCGATCGGCTGGTCGGCCGCAGCGCCGACCTGCGCACGCGATTTCGTGCGCCGGAGCGATTCCGCGCTCGCCGCGGATTCACGTACGAGCTGGAAGGACACGATGCGCTTCTCGTGGCGATCACCCCGCTGCTCGAGGATCTCGCCCGCTTCCTTCAGGCTCGCCAGTGCGGCATCACCGAGCTCGAATGCCGTTTGGTGCATCGGCATGCTCCGTTCACGCGCTGTGTGCTCAAGCTCGCAGCCCCCGCGGCCAACGCCCTGCGCCTCAAAGCATTGCTCAGTGAGCGCCTCGCTGCGCTCGAGTGGCCGGAGCCGGTGCGCGCCTGCGAACTGCGCTCGGGGAGGCTCGTGCCGCTCCCACTCGGGAGTGAGGCTCTCTGGCAGCCGGGCGAGCAGGGCGGTGGCTCGCGCGTCGCCGCGACGGATCTCATCGAGTGTCTGCGTGCACGCCTCGGCTTCGAGGCCGTCCATGGGCTCGGGATTCACGCGACTCATCGTCCCGAGGATGTCTCGAGAGTGCAGCTCGCGATCCAGGCGCCGCCGGCGAGCGCTGCGCCGGAGCCTTCCGGGTCCGCACCTCCATGGCCTGCTTTTTACCGCCCGCTGTGGCTGCTCACTCGGCCCGAGCCGTTGTCCGAAATCGGCGCTCTGCCGTGCTCCGGGGGTGGCCCGTTACGGTTGCTCGGCGAGCCGGAGCGCATCGAGACCGGCTGGTGGGACGCAGAGAGATCCGGGGAAGTCGCGCGCGATTACTACCACGCCCTCGATTCGAACGGCGCGCGGCTGTGGATCTTTCGCGAACGGATGAAACCACATCGATGGTTCCTGCATGGAGTATTCGGTTGAAGCATGGCGGTGGACGGCAACAGGAGAGCGCCCTTGAGCGAGCTGCCCCGCTATGCGGAGCTCCATTGCCTCACGAACTTCACCTTTCTGCGTGGGGCTTCCCACCCCGAGGAGCTCGTCGCTCGCGCGCGGCGGCTCGGCTATGCCGCGCTCGCCATCACCGACGAGTGCTCCGTTGCGGGAGTCGTGCGCGCTCACATGGCGGCCAAGGAGCCGAACGATGCGATCGCCGCCGCGGCCGCCACGGACGCCGCGTCGATCCCGGCAGCTTCGGCGCCCGCGCCGCCTTTGAAGCTCCTCATCGGCGCGGAGTTTCAGCTCACCTGCGGCACGCGCTTCGTCGCGCTCGCCACCGATCGGCGCGGCTATGGCCGGCTGTGCAGTCTCATCACCCGCGGCCGGCGTGCTGCGCACAAGGGGGAATACGCACTCGGCCGCGCCGACGTCGAATCCTGCCTCGATCGGTGTCTCATTCTATGGCTGGCGAATCACGAGCTCGCGAACCCTACCGCCGGCCTCGAAGCGGCCTCCTGGCTAAAGGAGCACTTCCGCGGAAATCTCTGGATCGCCGTGGAGCTCACGCGCGGCGGCGCGGATCGCCAGCACCTCGCGGCGCTCGCCGAAATAGGCCGCAAGCTGGCGCTGCCGCTCGTTGCGAGCGGTAACGTGCACATGCACGTGCGCGAGCGCCGCCGGCTCCAGGATGTCTTGACGGCGATCCGGCTCAACGTGCCGCTCATCGAGGCGGGATGGAACTTGAATCCCAACGGCGAGCGCTACCTGCGCGAGCGGGCGCGGCTCGCGCGGCTCTATCCGCCCGCAATGCTCACCGAGACGCTCGCCGTGGCGGAGCGCTGCACGTTCTCGCTCGATGAGCTCCGGTATGAATATCCGCGCGAGATCGTGCCCGAGGGCCAAACGCCGGCGACCTATTTGCGCAAGCTCGTCGAGCAGGGCGCACGGATGCGCTGGCCGCAAGGCATGCCGGACAGGGCGCGCGGCATCATCGATCACGAGCTCGAGCTCATCGCCGAGCTCGGCTACGAGCCTTATTTCCTCACCGTATACGATATCGTGGCCCACGCGCGCAGCCTCGGCATCCTGTGCCAGGGCAGGGGCTCGGCGGCGAACTCGCTCGTGTGTTACTGCCTCGCCGTCACGGCCGTGGGCCTCGAGCGCAGCGCGCTTCTCATCGAGCGCTTCATCTCCAAGGAGCGCAACGAGCCGCCCGATATCGACATCGACTTCGAGCACGAGCGGCGCGAGGAGGTCATTCAATACGTCTACGGGAAATACGGCCGCGAGCGGGCGGCGATTGCCGCGACCGTCATCATGTACCGCCCACGGAGCGCCATCCGCGATCTCGGCAAGGTCTTCGGACTCGATCCTCGGCAAATCGGCAACCTCTCGCGGCTCCTGCAATGGTGGGATCCGGGCGTCACGCCCGAGCGTATCCGTGAGGCCGGATTCGATCCGGAAAGTCCTCTCTTCAGGCGCATTCTCGAGCTCGCGCGCGAGCTCAGCGGATTTCCGCGGCACCTGTCCCAGCACGTCGGCGGCTTCGTGATCTCCGCGGGGCCGCTCGATGAGCTCGTGCCTACCGAGAACGCCGCGATGCCGGATCGCACCGTCGTCCAGTGGGACAAGGACGATCTGAACGACCTCGGCCTCTTGAAAGTCGATCTGCTCGGCCTCGGCATGCTGAGTGCGCTGCGGCGCGCCCTGGAGCTCGTCAACCAGTGGCGCGGCACGAAATGGACTTTGGGGCATCTGCCACCGGAGGACAGGCAGGTCTACGCGATGATGTCGCGCGCCGATACCGTCGGGGTATTCCAGATCGAATCGCGCGCGCAGATGGCCATGCTGCCGCGCCTCAAGCCCAAGGAGTTCTACGACCTCGTGATCGAGGTCGCGATCGTCCGCCCCGGCCCCATCCAGGGAGACATGGTGCACCCTTATCTGCGGCGCAGAGAAGGCAGCGAGGAGATCGTATACCCGCGCCCCGAGGTGAAGGAGGTTCTCGAGCGCACGCTCGGCGTGCCCATCTTCCAGGAGCAGGTCATGCAGCTCGCGATCAAAGCGGCAGGCTTCACGGCCGGAGAGGCCGATCGCCTGCGCCGCGCCATGGCCGCCTGGAAGCGCCACGGCGATATTCACCGCTATCAGGAGCAGCTGCTGCAGGGGATGGTCGGCCGGGGCTACTCACAGGAGTTTGCGCTGCGGCTCTGCAAGCAGATCGAGGGATTCGGGGAATATGGCTTTCCTGAGTCGCACGCTTGTAGCTTCGCTTTGCTGGTGTACGACTCGGCATGGCTCAAATGCCACGAGCCGGCAGCCTTCACCTGTGCATTGCTCAACAGCCAGCCCATGGGCTTTTACGCCCCGGCGCAGCTGGTGCGGGATGCGCGCGAGCATGGTGTGGAGGTGCGCCCGGTGCACATCGATGCGAGCGAGTGGGAGTGCACGCTCGAGCCGCGCGATGATCAATCACGGGGCGGCCCCGGGGATGGATTTCGGGCGGATCAGCCCGCGCTCCGCCTCGGCATGCGTCTCGTGAAGTCGCTCTCCCAGTCGGCGGCGGAGCGGATCGTCGCGGTGCGTAAAGACCGATGCTTCGCGAGCGTGCAGGATCTCGCCGCGCGGGCTGCACTCGATCGGGGCGATCTGGAGGCGCTGGCCGCAGCCGGGGCGCTCGCGCCCTTGAGCGGCAATCGTCACCTCGCCTTCTGGGAAGTCGCGGGCACGGAGCGGCCGCTGGCTCTCGCGCCCCCCGGTGCGCAGGCTCCGTATGCCGATGCGGGCCGGCCGCTGCTCACGGCGCCGACGGAACGCGAAAGCATTGCGGCCGACTACGCCTCCGTCGGCCTCACTCTGGGACGCCATCCGATGGCGCTGCTGCGCGAGCGGTTGCGGAACGAGCGGATCTCGACCGCCGCCGAGCTCTCCAAGCTGCCGGACGGCCGGCTCGTGCGCACCGCCGGTATCGTCCTGCTACGGCAGCATCCCACCAATGCCAAGGGTGTAACCTTCGTCACACTCGAGGATGAAACCGGTCAGGTCAATCTGATCGTCTGGCAGCAAGTGGGCGAGATGCAGCGCCGCCCGCTCGTCGAGTCTCGCTTGCTCGAAGTGCG
>JASHUC010000459.1 GCA_030040235.1 Gammaproteobacteria bacterium
TCGACGCCGTTGTGGCGGAGGATGTCGTACGCCGTGACCAGGTGAAAGTAGAAGTTAGGCAGCGCCCAGTCTTTGAGGTACGACAGGCCCTTGAAGTCGAGCGAGGCGCCGTTCGGCAGCGGAAGCTTCAGGTCGCGGTCCTCGGAGCCCTCGAAGGCGTTCGCGCGAACGCTTTGCAAGTAGTCGAGAGTCTTCGCGATGCGCGTCTTGAGGTCATCGAGCGTCTGCTCGTTGTCCTCGAACCGCGGCGCATCTTGGCCCATCAGCCTACCGGCCGTGTTCTTCGCGAAATCGCAGGCGATCTGCACCTGCTTGACGAGCGGAAACATGTCGGGCGCGAGGCGCGCATTGACGAGCACGACGGGGTCGAACTTCTTGGCGCTCGCGTGCTCGGCAGCCTTTTCGAGAATTTTCGTGAGCGCGCGCAGCGTGGGCACGAACGCCTCCACCGACATGGTGTACATCGAGATCTTCACGGTTTGCGTCCTCCGGGGTTTGAGCGGCGAGGCGCTATTTTCCAGCGACCGGGCCCATCTGGCGATGGCGGCTCGCTAGTGAAACAATAGGGGAAGTGCACCGGCCGATTGCATAGCGCGTGAATCTAATCTGGATGCCTGCCCAGCTCGCCGTGCTCGCCAAGGTCGTGGACCTCAATGGCTTCTCGGCGGCGGCGCGCTCACTCGGGGTCCCGAAGGCGGCCGTGAGCCGCGCGATCGCGGATTTGGAGGCGGCGCTCGGGGTGCAGCTCCTCGAGCGCACGACTCGCAGGCTGTCGCTCACTGCCGCGGGGCGCGTGGTGTATCCGCACGCCAAGCGCGTGGCGGAGGAGTGCGACACTGCCGTATCCCAGATCGCACGCCTGCGCTCACCGCCCACCCGGCCGCTGCGCGTTGCGGCCGATCCGACCTACGGGCGCGTGCTGCTCACCCCGCTCGTCCCTCGTTTCCTCGAGAGCTTCCCCCAGGTCCCGCTCGAGGTGGTGCTGCAGACGACCGGGCTGGACGAGGCGTGCGATGTGGCGATCTGCACCCATGTGCGCGAGGCGCCAGGGATCGCCGAGCGTGCGCTCGGCACACCGCCCGCCATCCTGTGCGCAACACCCACGTACCTGCAGCAGCGGGGTACGCCCGTCAGACCCGAGGAGCTCGTGCGGCACGATCTGCTCACCCCCGAGGCGCAGGGGCCGGAGCTCAAGCTGCTGCTCGCGCGCGGGGCGCAGCGGGCCGAGGTACGCCTGGCGCCGAAGCTCGCGGTCAACGATCCGGCGGTGCTGCACGCCGCGACCGCCGCGGGGCTCGGCATCGGTCTGCTGCCCGAATTTCTGTGCCGGCAGGGCATTGCGACGGCGCGGCTGAAAGTGGTGCTGCCGGACTGGAGCCTGCCGCCCGCGGCCCCGCTGCGCGCGGTGTACCCGGAGATCCTCGGCGCCGATCCCCGCGTGCAGCATTTCGTGGATTTCATCGCGGCCAACATCGTACCGGCGCTCGCGCACGGCTGATCACCGGGCCGCGTGCCGCCGGCTCGCAAGTAACGGAAGCGCTCGCCATTGAGCGACACGACGTCGTGAACCGCCAGTGAGTTGCGGAATTGCGCGAAGAGCCCGGAATTCAATGGAGCACGGGCGCCTGCGAAAAGCGATAATAGCTCATGCCGCACGCGTTTCCGCGCACGCGCAAATGGCTCACGGGATTCGATCTTTGTAACCTGACGGCCGGGGCCACGGAGTACGGCGGCAATGAGCACCGGGTATCGCGTTCCGCTCAGAGACATCGAATTCGTTCTGCACGAGCTCATCGGTCTCGAGGCGCTGCGCGGCTGCGCCGCGCTCGCGGACTACTCGGTCGACCTCGGCAACAGCGTGCTCGCCGAGGCGAGCCGCTTTGCCGAGACCGTTCTCGAGCCGCTCAACAAAGCGGGGGACCGGGAAGGGGCACACTGGAGCCCGACTGGCGTTACGGCGCCGGCAGGCTTCAAGGAGGCGTACCGGCAGTTCGCCGAAGGGGGCTGGCCGCAGCTCGGGGCGAGCGCAGAGTTCGGCGGTCAGGCTCTCCCGCAGATGCTCGTGAGCGCCGTGCAGGAGATCTGGGCCTCGGCCAATCTCGCCTTCAAGCTCTGCCCGATGCTCACGCACGGCGCGGCGCACGCGCTCGCGTTCATCGGCGACGCGGAGCAGAAGCGCCGGTATCTTCCAAAGATGGTGAGCGGGGAGTGGACCGGCACCATGGTGCTCACCGAGCCGCAAGCCGGCTCGGATCTCGGCCTGATCCGCACGCAGGCGATTCCCGAAGACGACCACTACCGGCTCTTCGGTCAGAAGATCTTCATCACCTGGGGCGAGCACGACTACACCGAGAACATCATTCACATGGTGCTCGCGCGCATCGAGGGCGCCCCCGCCGGTACGCGCGGCATCTCCATGTTCATCGTCCCGAAGATCCTGGTGCATGCGGATGGGGGGCTCGGCGAGCGCAACGAGGTGCGCTGCGTCTCGATCGAGCACAAGCTCGGGATCCATGCGAGCCCGACCTGCGTGATGGCGTTCGGTGAGCAGAAGGGCGCGGTCGGCTATCTCGTCGGCGAGCCAAACCGCGGGCTCGAGTACATGTTCGTCATGATGA
>JASHUC010000460.1 GCA_030040235.1 Gammaproteobacteria bacterium
ATGCTCGCGGAAGGCTTCAGCACCCGCCGCGGCCGCCACGGAGCGCTCGTCCACCGCGACGCCGTTCATCGGGTGCTGCGCGGCCGCCGCGGCGCGCGGCTCACCGCCATCACCTCGGGGGGCGCGATTCCCGATACAGCGGATTACCAGGTCGTGCTCGAGCCCGCCGCGCAGCGCGTCGGCACCGTCCACGAGGACTTTGCCGTGGAGAGCCTCGCCGGCGATGTCTTCCAGCTCGGCAACACCTCCTATCGGATCCTGCGCGTCGAGCGCGGCACGGTGCGCGTGCAGGATGCCCAAGGAGCGGCACCCTCCATCCCGTTCTGGCTCGGGGAGGCGCCGGGGCGAACCGATCCGCTGTCGTTCGCCGTCGCAAGGTTGCGGCGGGAACTGGAGCAAAAGCTGACCACCTCGCGCGAGGCCGCGCTCGCTCACCTCGGGGAGGCGGGAATCGGCGAGCCGGCCGCATCACAGCTGCTCGACTATCTTGCGGCCGCGCACGCCGCGCTCGGATGTCTGCCGACGCAGGATACCGTGGTCTTCGAGCGCTTCTTCGACGAGGCCGGCGGGATGCAGCTCGTCATCCACGCGCCCTTCGGCAGCCGCGTGAACCGCGCCTGGGGTCTCGCGCTTCGCAAGCGCTTCTGCCGGCAGTTCAACTTCGAGCTGCAGGCGGCGGCCACCGAGGACAGCATCGTGCTCTCGCTCACCACCGCACACAGCTTCGAGCTCGCGGATGCAGCGCGATATCTGCACTCGGCGACGGTCCGGCCGCTGCTCACCCAGGCGGTGTGCGCGGCGCCGATGTTCATGACACGCTGGCGCTGGGTGGCCGCGATTGCGCTTGCCTTGCCTCGTTTCCGGGGCGGCCGGCGCGTGCCGCCACAGATCGCGCGCATGCAGGCGGAGGATCTGCTCGCCGGGGTGTTTCCCGATCAGGTGGCCTGCGCGGAGAACCTGACCGGAGAGCTCGAGATTCCCGAGCACCCGCTGGTCGCGCAAACCTTGCGCGACTGCCTCGAGGAGGCGATGGACGTCGAGCGGTTCGAGGCGCTGCTCGCCGCGCTCGAGCAGGGCACGATCCGCGTGGTCGCGCGGGATTCGACCGAGCCCTCGCCGCTCGCGCTCGAGGTGCTCTCCGCGCGGCCCTACGCTTACCTCGACGATGCGCCGCTCGAGGAGCGCCGCACGCAGGCGGTGATGAGCCGGCGCTGGCTCGATCCGGAATCGGCCGCGGACATTGGCCGGCTCGATGCCGAGGCTGTGAGCCGCGTACGCGAGGAGGCCTGGCCCGATGCGGCGAGCGTCGATGAGCTGCACGATGCGCTCACCTGGCTCGGATTTCTCACCGCGGGGGAGATCGAGCGCATCTGCGGCTGGGGACCGATGCTCGAGACGCTGCTCGGCGCGGGACGTGTGGTGCGCCTCCGCGCTCGGGCGAGCGGCGCTGGCGGGGTCCCCACCACCGAGCTCACCTTCGCCGCCGAGCGGCGCGAGCTCGCCGAGGCTCTTTACCCCTCGGCTGACTTCACTCCGGTATCGCCGGCGCTGCCCGCGCGCAGGACCTGGAGCCGGGAGGAAGCGCTCGTCGAGCTCCTGCGGGGACGCCTCGAGGGACTCGGCCCGATGACGGCGTCCGGGTTGTCGGCTCCGCTCGGCCTCTCGCGCGGCGAGGTGGAATCGGCGCTCGCTGCGCTCGAGAGCGAGGGCTTCGCGCTGCGGGGCCGCTTCACCCCCGGGGCCGCGGCGGACGAATGGTGCGAGCGGCGGCTGCTCGCGCGGATCCACCGCTATACCGTCAAGCGGTTGCGCGCCGAGGTGAGTCCGGTGGAGCCTCGCGAGTTCCTGCAGTTTCTCGCGGAGTGGCAACGCCTCACACCCGATACCCGCATGCAGGGCCCCGATGCCGTCGGTCAGATCCTCGCCCAGCTCGAGGGCTTCGAGGCACCGGCCGCAGCCTGGGAGTCGCAGATCCTGCCGGCCCGCATTGCCGAGTACGAGCCCGCCTGGCTCGACGAGCAGTGCCGGGCCGGGCGCTTCGTGTGGGTGCGAATCGCGCCCCAGCTCGGTGAGGCCGGGCGCCGCGCCGGACCGGTCCGCGCGACGCCGATCGCGCTTCTCGCCCGCCGCAACGCCAAGGTCTGGGCGGCGCTCGCCGATCCGCCCCAGCAGGAGCATCTCAACGCGCGGGCGCGGGCCGTGAGCGAGTACTTGAGCGAGCGAGGGGCTTCGTTCTTTGATGACCTCGTGGAGGGAACGCGGCTCCTGCCCGCCCAAGTGGAGGAGGCGCTCGCCGAGCTCGTTGCTTTCGGGCTGGTCAACTCCGACAGCTTTGCGGGCCTGCGCGCCCTGCTCGCACCTTCGGAGCGGCGCGGCAGGACCCGCGGCCCGCGGCGCCTGCACCGCGCGCTCTATGGCATGGCGGACTCCGGACGCTGGACGCTGGTGCATCGCGCGGCCCCGGCCGAGCGAGGCGAAGCGGTCGAGCATCTGGTGCGGGCGCTGCTGAAGCGCTGGGGGGTGCTTTTCTTCCGCCTGCTCGCACGCGAGGCGGCCTGGCTTCCCCCCTGGCGGGAGCTGCTCATGTGCTGCCGCCGGCTCGAGGCCCGCGGGGAGATCCGCGGGGGACGCTTCGTGGCCGGCTTCTCGGGAGAGCAGTACGCCGCGCCCGAGGCGATCGGCCTGCTGCGCGAGGTGCGCCGGCGGGCCGGTGCCGCCGAGCCGCTCTCGCTCTGCGGGGCCGACCCCCTCAACCTGCTCGGCATCCTCACCCCGGGCGCCCGCCTGGTGGCCCTCACCGGAAACCGTCTCCTGTACCGTCGCGGGATGCCGGTGGCGGTACTCGCGGCCGGCGAGGTGACTTTCTTCGAGCCCCTCGGAAGCCGGGAGGAGTGGGAGGCGCGCAATGTCCTGCTGCGAGGTCCCACCGCGCCGCCCGCCGGCGCTCATCCGGTCCCGCGCGGCGCGCGCCGGCGATAGCCCACAGCGCATTCGAATCGAGAGAAGCTGGAGCTGACCGGCGTCGCTTCGCGTGACAAGTTCTTAAGCACGGGTTGGGGCAGGGACTGCCACACTGGCTCACATCTCACGCGAGGTCGGATCCAGGCCGTCGCTCAATGGCGACATCGCGGTGTCAGTACCGATTTTTGCTGACCATTGAGCCTGCGGATTTGCCGGGTTGCGCACTGGATTTGGAAACGTACGAGTGGTTTGCCGGTTATGTTTGATCTCCGTAGCGGTGCTTGCGGC
>JASHUC010000461.1 GCA_030040235.1 Gammaproteobacteria bacterium
AGCAGATGGCCGCACCGCTTGCAGCACGGCTCGGCATACGCCCCGTTGTGATCTCGAGCGGCGATGCGGACGAGGCGGCCGCGCGCGCCTTGAACGAGCACCGGGGCGCGACGGTCATGGTCGTCACGAGCAGTGCGACCTTGCCGAAGCTCATTGAGGATCTGAGCGGCATCAAGCTTGCTCCTGCTGCCAAGCAGGAATACGGCGATATCTACATCGTGAGTGTGCCGGTGCTCGGAAGCGCCGGAGTCGTGCAGCTGCACTACTGGTAGCGATGCACCATCGTGACCGTGTTCTAAAGAGAGCGCTCAGCGGGTGCCGGCGGCGAGCGCGGAGCGGATGAAGGCCTCGTGCTTTGCGATCCGGAAGTCCGCCCGCACCGCATCGCGAATGATGCGCCCCCGGCCGATGAGGAAAGTGGCGCGTCGGATTCCGATGCCGAGCGGTCCGAGTACCTCGTACATGCGCGCGACCGACTTGTCGCAATCCGAGAGCAGGGAAAAGGGCAGGTGGTACTTCTCGCGGAAGGCGCGATGTATTGCGGGCTTCTGCGGGCTCACGCCCGCCACGGTAAACCCGGAGGTCGCGAGCTCCGAGCTCAGATCGCGAATCATGCAGGCCTCACGCGTGCATCCCGGTGTGAAATCTGCGGGATAGAAGTAGAGGATCAGCGTGCCGGACCCGAGCAGGTGGGACAGGGAGACGTCCCTCTCCTCCTGATCGGGGAGTGTGAATTCCGGCGCGCGCGCACCCTCTTGCAGCATGAGCTGAGCTCCGAGCACCCCATGAGATCATAGCGGCGCGTACGGGGCGTTGTCACACGGCACACATCGCGCCGTCGCGCGATTTGCCGCTCGGGCGAGCGATGCTAGAATCGCGCGCCATCTTGCCGGTCCTTCCAATCCGGGAAGGCTCCGGTCTGTGGGGCGGTAGCTCAGCTGGGAGAGCGTCGCGTTCGCAATGCGAAGGTCGAGGGTTCGATCCCCTTCCGCTCCACCATCTCCCCGTACGGTCCGCTTCGCCTGGCTTCGCCGCACTACGCTGGAGCACGCGCAAGTAGCGGAATTATCAGATAAAATCTTGCCAAGATCGGTGCCAAGAGGGTGCCCCGTCCGGAGGGCGGTGGTGGCGTTTCAAATATCGCTTCGCCGGCAAGGAGCGGCGCGTCTCGCTCGGTGTGTATCCCGAGGTTGGACTGAAAGAGGCGCGTCAGCGTCTCGAGCAAGCCCGCAAGCTCGTGGCCGGCGGCATCGATCCGTCCGCTTCGAGTTCGCTCAGCAGCTCCACGACCTCGACGATCGACGTCCGGAGTCCGATGAGCCGATTCTTCCTCGGTTGCCCGCACGTGATGCTACCAATCCCGCGGTGGGCAACGGCTGCGGCTGCGAGAGGCCTTCGCGACAGAAATCAGTGAGTCGGGCGTACAAGGGCTCGGTTTGTTGAACGCTTCCGGACCGAGTCCGGAATCCTTCAACCAACCCCTTGGTCAGGGCTGCGCCCCGACACCCTGTGAAGGCTCGCGGCCGCCTGCCGGCCGAGTCGGGCTCGGCGCGTTCGCTTCTCGCCTGTTGCCCGCGTGAGGATTGGAGGAGGGATCGGAGGAACTCCGCTTGACTCCAAAGCAATCCCGCGGCGCCCCGCGCCTCATCAATCCGGACGCCGCCGTCCCGCCCGCGCTCGGTCCGTCGAGGAGGCAGAGCGAACATCGTGCGGCGACCGGTCGGCTGCTCGCGCGGCTCAAAGCGCTCGAGCGGCCGCAAGAGACGCAGACCCCGCGCGCCTACGCTCGCCGCTACGTGCGCGAGCAGGAGTCGCTGATCCTCGGATTGCTGAACGTCGGGGTCGGAATCGAGGAAATCCTCGCCGACCTGGCGCGCACCTTCCCCTCGATCCCGACGGCCGACATTCGCCACGCGCTCGCGCAGCTGCGCGACCGGCGCCGCAAACATCTCGCGGCACGCACGAGTGCGGGCGAAGGAGCCTCGGCCTCCACGGCTGTACCCGGATCGCTTGCGGGTGAGACGGGAGTGCCGTCGAGCCCCCGCGCGCCGTCCGGCGCCGATCGGCCTCCGCAGGAGCCCGATGAGGAGGAGCGCCTGCGCCGAGCCGAGCGCTCGAGGGACCGCCGGATCAGCCGCGGCAGTTCATCGGTGAGCACTGCGCGGCACCTTCAGCGGGCCTCGCGAGGAATCATCCGTGCTCAAAACCCTCCTGTCGATGGCGATAAGGGCGGGGTCGGCAAGAGTTTCGCCACCCGCGCGTTGGTCCAGTGCTACCTCGAGCAGCCGGCCGATCATCGGCCGCGGCTCGTCGTCCTCGACAGCCGCATCGGACCTGTCGCCGACGAGCTACGCGAGCTTTTGCCGGGCCGGACGCCGCGCTTTGACCGAGCGCCGGAAGTAGACCGATCCGATTATGGGGAGATCAACGTGGGGGCGCGCGTCTCTCCGATCTCAGCGCGATGCATCGCCCGCACAGCTTGGCTGGCCGCAGGGGATAGGCGCGAGTACTATCGCCCGCGGGCTGCGCCTTGCGCGGAACAAGAAGCAAGAACGCAAGGACGGGGAGGCGTGAGATGAAACTGCTGTGGATCGGTGCAACGCTCACCGTTGCGACGCTGCTGTGCGCCCGGCCCGCGGCCGCGCAGATCGGAATCGTATCGGTGACGGGCGGGCGGGTCGAAGGCGTCACGACCGACGGGGTCACCTCTTTCAAGGGCATCCCGTTCGCGGCGCCACCAATCGGCAACTTACGCTGGCGAGCTCCGCAGCCGGTGAGGCCGTGGTCAGGCATCAAAAAGGCGGACCATTTCGGCCCGAGCTGTATCCAGAATCCGAGCATGCTCAAGTTGTTCGATGCGCCCCCCGCGATGAGCGAGGATTGCCTCTACCTCAACGTATGGACCCCCGCAAAATCCACGCGTGAGCGGCTGCCGGTGATGGTTTGGATCTACGGCGGCGCCTTCGAGTATGGCTCGGCGAGCTCGCCGATCTACGACGGCACACGACTCGCGAAGAAGGGCGTCGTGCTCGTGAGCATCGCGTACCGAACGGGCGTGTTCGGCTTTCTCGCGGATCCAGAGCTCAGTGCCGAATCGCCCCATCATGTGTCCGGCAACTACGGGCTGCGCGACATGGTCGTGGCCCTCAAGTGGGTGCGAGCGAATATCACTCGCTTCGGCGGTGATCCATCGCACGTCACGATCTTTGGTGAGTCCGCTGGCGGCGTCGCCGTCAGCATCCTCTCGGTTTCGCCCGCTGCCGCGGGACTCTTTCAGCGCGCCATCTCCGAAAGCGGCGGCGGCGCCTTCGCGCCCCCGGGGCTCACTGCGACGAGCTATACCGAT
>JASHUC010000462.1 GCA_030040235.1 Gammaproteobacteria bacterium
GGGAGCGCCGGCGCCGTGGGTTCGAGCAGCCGGCGTGACGCTCGTCGAGCTACTCACCGTGATCTCGATCGTCGCGATCCTGCTCGCGATCGGCGTGCCTTCGTACCGCTCCATCAGCACCTCCTATCGCACCTCGAGCGAGGTGAACGGATTACTCGGCGATCTGCAATATGCGCGCGCCGAGGCCATCAAGGAGGGACAGACGGTCACGGTGTGCGTGTCCACGAACGGAGCGAGTTGCGCCGCCGCGGGCAGCGGCTGGCAGTCGGGCTGGATCGTGTTCTCCGACGTCTCCGACAACCAGACGGTCGCGGGCACGGACGTCATCCTGCGCGTCCAGGCGACCTTCACCGCCAACGACACCTTCGAGGCCACCGCCGGCATGAGCTCGGTCACTTTCAGCGGCGAGGGATTCGCGCTCGGGCTGCCGAACGGCGGAGCCACGATCACGCTCCACGATCCGACCGCCAACACCGTGTGGACGCGCTGCCTGGAGCTCAATGTCATCGGAATCATGAGCATCCAGACGAACACGAGCGAGCCGAGCTGCGTATGAGCGCACGCGACTTCGCATCGCGGCCGTCCGGCTTCAGCATGGTGGAGGTGATGGTCGCACTCGTCGTGATCACCGTGGGCCTGCTGGGGGTCGCGAAAATGCAGGCGCTCTCCCTCGCGAGCACCACGAGCTCGAGCCAGCGTTCCATGGCCGCCTTCGAGGCTGCGAGTCTCGCCGCCGAGATGCATACCAATCGAGCATTCTGGGCAGGAGGCGTTGCGCCTCCCCCCGCAACGATCAACGTGAATGGAGCGGCAGTCTCGAGCCCCACCCCGGGGTTCCCGGGCGCCGTATCGAGCTGTCTGTCGGCGGCGGACGGGGGGAATGCGCCATGCACTTCCACGGCGCTCGCCGCTTACGATTTGCAGCAATGGGCCGCGGCGCTCAACGGCTTGCTTCCGGGCAGCACCGCCGTGATCGAGTGCCAGAGTCAGACGCCGCCGATCAGCTGCACGATCACCGTTACCTGGTCCGAGAACGCGGTGGCGATCAATTCGACGGAGGCGAGCACCTCGCAGGCGAACACCGGCGCCGGCAGCACCTCCCAGTTCCAGAACCCGAGCTATACGGTCTACGTGGAGCCTTGAGGTGAACGCCCGCTCTTCCCGATCACGCGCCCGACACGACGCTCGCGGCTACACGCTGATCGAGCTGCTCGTCGCCATGGTGGTCGCGCTGTTTCTGCTCGCTGGCCTGCTGACGATCGTCCAGTCCATGCGCCAGACGTTCAACGAGCAGAACGCGCTCGCTCAGCTTCAGGACGGCGAACGGCTCGCGATGGTCCTCATGGGCGATGTCGTCCAAGCGGCGGGCTACTTTCCGAGTCCGACGACGAATTCGTTGAGCTCCGTGTATCCCGCGGGGGCGGGGTTCGCCGGGGGCCAGGCGATCTCAGGCACGTCCGCTACCGGCGGGCCGACGGGAAACAGCGACTCGGTCTCGGTGCGCTTCACGCCGCCGACGAGCGTCGCAGGCGACGCCAATGCCAACACGAATCTCAGCATGACCAACTGCACCGGCGGGACGGACGCGGCCGGCGTCGTCTACACCGATACGTTCAGTGTCGATGCGAACGGGAATCTCGATTGCACGCTGAGCATCAACGGTGCCGCGCAGCCGATCGTGCAACTTGTCAGCGGCGTGCAGCGGCTGCAGATCTGGTACGGCGTTCCGACGAGCGCAGCCTCCGGCGACAACGTCGATACCTACTACACCGCGGCGAACATGCCCGTGAGTGACTGGCCGAATGTCACCGCGGTGAAGATCCGCCTGACCTTCATCAACCCCCTCGCGTGCCCCACCGCCGAGGTGGCCTGCCTGGCATCCACATCGCCGGCGATCAGCTACTACCTGGAGCGAGTCGTCGGCGTCATGTCCAGAACGGGAGTGACGACGACGTGAGCGCGCCACGCATCGCAAGCCGACGGATGCACTGCGGAATGGTGCTCATCTCGGCCATTCTGCTGCTGCTCATCGTCACGATTCTCGCGGTGAGCATGTTCCGCAGCTTCGGAGTGCAGGCGAAGATCGCGGGCAACGTTCGCGACAAAGAGCGCGCGGTGCATGCGGCACAGGCGGCGCAGCAGTATGCCGAGTGGTGGCTCGCGAGCAACGCGGGCACGGTCGCGCCCGCCGTTTGCAACGCCGTGGTGAACGCCAACACCGACCCGAGCGGAATTCAGATCTGCTCGAATCCGTTCCCCACCGTCCTGGACGCGCCCCACTCCCCGGCGGTCGTGCCCTGGACGATCGGCGGGAATGCGGTCGGCACCCAGTACACGCCCGAGAACGGGACTGGGACCGGACTCATGCCCCTGCAGGCCGGCACTCCGGGCGCCGGTACCTATGCGCAGCCGCCGATGTTCTACATCTCCTATCTCGGCACCTGCTCGGACGGCGTCGGCACCTGCTATCAGATCGATGCGGTCGGATATGGCGGGATCAATCCAACCGGCAACAGCAATGCGACCGTCGCCGTCGTCGAAAGCACCTACGAGGTCCAAGCCGGGGTCAACAACCTGGGAGCTAATCCATGAGGTCCAGGATGGGTCACATGCACAGCCGATTCCTCGGCTTGACGATCCTCGCCCTGCTCGCCGAGCTCAACTCGCCGCTCGGCCGCGCGCAAACGGTGATCAGTGACAGTTTCACCGGCACGACGACCAGCAATCAATGGCTGTTCTTCTATGGCGCCTGTCTCACGGCGGGCAGCACCTCGGTCAGCGGAAGCATCGGGCAGCCGACGACGGATTCCAGCGGAAACGCCGCCTATACCTTTCCGGGATGCGTGAGCATCGCGAGCTCCTTCTACGGGGAGGACCTCGTCGGCGGTGTCGACGGATATCTCGGATCGAGCACCGCGCCGAGCAGCCCGTCGAGCGGTACGCCCGACCCGAGCGGGCAGGGGGCGCTGCGCTTCACCAACGGGAATCCCGGCGGATACTCACAGCACGGCTCGATCGTCTCCGCCAACACCTATCCGACGAACTCGGGAATCCAGATTCAATTCGAGACGCTGACCTACCGGGGCAACTCGGGCGGCGCCGGCGCGGACGGTGCCGACGGAATCAGTTTCTATCTCCTCGACGGTTGCATGCCGGTGACGGGCGGGAGCCTGCCGAGCGGGTGTTCCCCGAACACGATCTACGGAACGGTGAGCAACGGCTCGGGCGGCGTCACCACCAGCGAGACCTTTCCGGGCATCGGGTCGTGGGGAGGAAGCCTCGCATACACGTGCTCCAATGTGAATCCTCCCTACGACGGCCTCGTCGGCGCGTACGTCGGACTGGGCATCGACGAGTACGGCAACTTCCTGAACGGGACCACCAATACACTGGGTGAGACCGGGACCAGCGCATCGGGCGACAACACTGCGAGCGGCGGCGGTTATCAGCCTGGACGCATCGGACTGCGCGGGGCGGGGAGCATTTCCTGGGAGGCCCTCAATACCGCTTACGGTATGAGCCAGGGCTCGGGCCTGCCGTACTATCCCGCGGCGCTCGCAACCTCGTGCAATATCAATGGCGGCACCTACAACCCCGCCGGCACTCCGAGCAATGCCTGCTCGGGCAACCCCACTGACGCGGCAATGGCCGTGCGGAACACCTGCGACACCGCAAAGCTGTACAACTATTGGAATTACTCGAACAACTCGCTCCGCTCCACCAGTCCCACGGCAATCACCACGACGACCCTGTCCAATTCGAGTAACCCGGCGAATATCCTCGATTACACGGCGATTCCGGGCGCCTATGATGTCCTCACCAAGCAGCTCGCGAGCGAGACCGCGATGACGCGCACGCTGTGTCCGGCCGGGCAGCAGACCAACAACGGCTGCGTGACGCCCATCGTCTACAACCTCACCATCACGCAGAACGGGCTGCTCAGTCTCTCGTACAGCTACAACGGCGGGGCCACGCAGCAGGTCATCACGGCGCAAGACATCACGGCCTCGAACGGACCGCTGCCGAGCAGTTTCCGTTTCGGCTTCGCCGGATCGACCGGCGGGAGCACCAACATCCATGAGATCCTCTGCTTCAAGGCTCAGCCCAATACGTTGTCGGCGAGCTCTGCGGGGGTCAATCAACTGCAATCGGCGAAAGTCGAGACCGGGACGACGGCTTACTTCGCCTTCTACGATCCGATGAACTGGACCGGGCGACTCACGGCAAATCCGCTCCTGGTCAACGCCGGAGTTCTCAGCATCGACGCGACTCCCGCCTGGGACGCCTCGTGCGTGTTGACGGGAGGGACCTGTGCCGCCACCGGCGCCACCATCACGGCGGAGGCGCCCACCAGCCGTACGATGCTGACGTGGAACGGCTCGCAGGGAACACCCTTCGAGTGGTCGGATCTGACGAGCGCCCAGCAGAGCGCGCTCGATGCGGGCGACGCCACCGGCGAGACCGACCCCGGCGACCGACTCAACTGGTTGCGCGGCGACCGCACGAACGAGGTCAACACCTCCGGGACCTGTCCTCAGCTCAGCCTGAGCCCGACCGCCTGGGCGAGCTGCTTTCGCCTGCGCAACGACGTGCTCGGGGACATCGTGGACTCGAGCCCCACGTGGGTTGGTCCGCCGTCGTCGCCCTACACGGGAACCTGGTCGGACAAGCTGTACCCGGCCGCCGCGTCCGCCGAAAACACGGGTACGCAGTCGTATGTGCAGTACGTTTCCGCCGGGGAGACCCGTGAGAACGTGGTCTACGTCGGCTCGAACGACGGCTTTCTCCATGGCTTCAGAGCCGGCGCATACAACAGCAACGGCACCTTCAACACCTCTGCGCCGAACGACGGCCTGGAGGTGCTGGCCTACATTCCGAGCGCATCGATCCAGGGGTCGGTCCTTACCGTTGGCAGCACCAGTACCTCGACCGTCCATACTGTCCATGGCACCAACCCGCTCGCAAGCAATGCCGTCACCCCGAATGTCGATCTCCCAAACCCGCAGTACGGGCACCGCTTCTTTCAGGATGCGACGCCGGGTACCGGAGACCTGTTCTACTACGGGGAGTGGCACACGTGGGTCGTATCGGGCATGGGACCCGGTGGCGCCGACCTCTACGCGCTCGATGTGAGCAATCCAGGCACGGTGACGGGCGGTACGGTCAGCGGCGGCAATTTCGCCGAATCGAATGCCCCGAGCATCGTGATGGGTGAATGGTCGGCCGGCACGATCACGTGTGCGAATGTCTCGAATTGCGGCCAGAACCTCGGAAACACGTACGGCACGCCCCTCATCCGCAAGACCCACGCTCAGGATGGGAACGGTGTCGGGGAATGGGGGGTGATCTGGGGCAATGGGCTTTCGAGCAGCTCCGGAGATGCCGGCATCTTCGTCATGCTGGTCGACCCCGGTGCGAACACCGGTACCGGCATCCCGAGCGAGACGGTCTACTACATCAGCACGAATCAGCCTTCGGGAAGCAACGACGGGATCTCCTACGTGACCGCGGTCGACCTGGACGGTGACAGGGTCGCCGACTATGTGTACGCGGGCGACGTGAACGGAAATGTCTGGCGGTTCGACCTCACGAGCAGCAGTCCCGAGAATTGGGGCATTACGCGCTGCCTCGATGCGGCGTGCGCCCACGTGACGAGCGCCCCGCTCTTCACGACGACCTCAGGCCAGCCCATCACCTCGCAAATCATGGTCGCCGCCGGGCAGACGCCGGTCGGCGGCGAGACCGTGATGCTGGCGTTCGGAACCGGCCAACAGGTCCCTTTCACCAACTCCGCTCCGGCGAGCTTTGCCACGGGCACGCAGGCGATCTATGCGGTCTGGGACTGGGCGATGGCCAACTGGGACTCCAAGTCGGCCGCGCAATACGCCGCGCTCACCTACCCGGCTTCCGGCCCAGACACCCTGACTCCCGCGAATCTCACGCCGCAGACCTACACGATCAACAACACCGGCTGCGCAAGCGGTACTACGGGCACCGCGAGTGCCAGCTGTGGCGATCGTGACCTCTCGGAAAGCTCGCCGATCTGCTGGGCAGGAGCCTCCGTATCCGGCTGCACCAGCGACAATCAATACGGCTGGTATGCCAATCTGCCGGGCGGTACCTCCTCGCTGCCCGAACAGGTCATCTTCAACCCGGTACTGGTCAACGGCGCATTCATCGTGAATTCCACCATCCCGCCGCCCAGCACACTTCTTTCGTGCACGACGGCATCGGAGACGGGGTTCACCTATGCAGTGCAGATCCTGACCGGCGCCGCCGTCACGAACGGCTTCCCGCAGTACTACGACACCAATGCGGTGGGGGTCTCGACCAATGCTTCCGGTACACCGCTCGTGGTGCAAACGGGCAACGGCCAGGACTGGCTCGTCTCCCAGACCTACACCCCGCCGAGTACCAACGGGTCCTCGGGCTCTTCCGGCTCGGGTTCATCGGGCGCCACCGGCAGCCAGAGCTCCGGGGTAGGCGTGGTCACCGAGTTCAACGCCCCGAGCAACAGCTCGGGCCATCGTGTGACCTGGATTCAGCTGCGCTAGGACGGATGGGCATGGAAAAACGAACCGGCGTTCGAGGTCGCATCCACTCGATGGGATTTACGCTCATCGAGCTGATGATCGTACTCGTCATTCTGGCGATCGTCGTGGCGATCGCCGTTCCGATGTACAGCTCGCAGGTGCAGCAGTCGCGTAGAACGGAGGCGCGGACTGCCGTGCTGGAGCTGGCGGGGCGCGAGGAGAAGTACTTCAGCGCCAACAACAGCTACACGGACGATCCGACGCAGCTCGGTTATGCGCCGGTGGGTTCAGGAGCGGCGTTTCCATTGTCGACCGGCACTTACTATCAAATCGCTGTCCCCGTCGCGACCGCAACGACCTATCTGATCACCGCGGCACCTTCCCCAGGAAGCCCGCAGAACAACGATGCGCAGTGCACGTCCTTCAGTGTCGATCAGACGGGGAACCAGACGGCGACGGGTACGCTCGGGAATGCCTGCTGGCAGCAGTGACGGCTCAGCCCGAGCCGCAGTAGGCGTCAACGTCCGCCTTCGCCTGAGCCCGCTGCTGGTCGGCTTCGTCGTTTGAGAGGTACTGACGATTGCCGCTGTCGTCGGTGGTGTAGATCCGGCGGGCGTGGACGACGCTCGCGTAGCGATCCTGAGCCTCCTTGCATTGCTGCTGCCGCTTGGCGGCCTCGTCCTGCTCCACGGACCGCGCGGCCGCCTCCTCGTGCAACTGATCGCTGATGTGCCGGCTGGTTGCGGCGAGCCTCTTCTGCTCGTCCGTATTCGCCGAATCGTCAGTCGGATGGGCGGCCTTGATCAGCACGGCGCCGGGGCTCCACCGGTCGCTGTACTGAACATGCCCGTTCGAGTCCACCTGCTTCCAGATATCCGCGCGCGCCCCGGTCGCGAACACGGTCGCAGCGAGCGCAAGGACAGTGAGCAGTGCTGAGTGTCGCATCGCGGGCGGGACAGGCACGCGATTACTGGTCATCCGAGCCGCAGGCGCTGTCCATGTCCATTTTCGCCTGCACACGCTCCTGATCGGCCTGCGCGTCGGAGAGATACTGGCGATCTCCATTGGACTCGGTGTAGATGCGGCGAGCCTGGATGAGCTGGTCGTAGTGGTCCTTCGCCTTCTTGCACTGGTCGGCGCGGGCGGCAGCCTCGTCGCGCTGCACCTGACGCTGCGCCTCTTCCTTGTTGAGCTGGCTGGTGATCTGCTTGTCGGCCGATTCGAGCGGCTTCTGGTCCGCCGCGGCATTCGAGCTCGTGTGCTCACCCTTGATGAGCACGGCGCCCGGCGTCCAGCGGTCGCTGTACTGGACGTGTCCTGCGGCATCGACCCACTTCCAGATGTCCGCACGCGCCGCCGTGGCCACAAGCGTGGCAGCGAGCGCAACGGCAGTCACGAGCCCCGGTCGGTACATGGTGGGACAGTATCGCGACTGGATTCCAATACCCTTGAACCGCGTCACATCACGGGAGCGGCATAACCGGGTGCTACATCACATAAGCACCAGGACCGCGGCCCCGGCGGCGAATATCGGGCGATTCACGCCGCTCGAGCCCCCTGACGCCAAGCGTGCGGCGTGCGTATGCTTGCCGTCGGCGAGTGTGAGGGATGAGCATGGACCCGTTTCGAATCGACGAGATCGTCCGGCGGCTGCTCGAGAGCATTCCGCCCGCCGCGCGCAGCGTGCAGCAGGATCTGGAGGCGAACTTTCGCGCCGTGCTGCGCGCGACGCTCGGCAAGCTCGATCTGGTGACGCGTGACGAATTCGACGCGCAGACCAAGGTGCTCGAGCGCACCCGGGTGAAGGCCGAGGCGCTCGAGTCGCGGGTGGGCGAGCTCGAGAGGGCCCTCGCAGGGTCCCCCAGGCCGAGCGGGACGGATGCCGGTGAGCCTCGGTCCGGCGGGGAGCGGACCCCGGGGCACTAGCCCTCCGCAGCCGTGCAGGGTGGGGGGCACAACGCCGCACACCTCGCGACGATGCTCTGCCGGGGCCAGCTCGGGCTCGAGGCTCCTCTGGTGCACGTCGAGGTGAACCTTGGAAGCGGGCTGCCCACCTTCATCGTCGTGGGCCTTCCCGAGGCCACGGTTCGGGAAAGCAAGGAGCGCGTCCGGGCCGCGATCGAGAACAGCGGCTTCGAGTTCCCGGCCGGCCGGATCACCGTCAATCTCGCACCGGCCGACCTGCCGAAGGAGGGCGGCCGGTTCGATCTCGCCATCGCGCTCGGGATCCTGCGCGCCTCGGGCCAGCTGCGCGGGCGCAGCTGCGGCGGGGCGGCCCCGCGCGAGCTCTACGGCGAGCTCGGCTTGAGCGGGGAGCTCAAGCCGGTGCGGGGCCTCCTGCTGGCGGCGGCGCACGCGATGCGCGCCGGGCATGAGCTGCTCGTGCCGGCGGCCAACCTCAATGAGGCGCTGCTGGTTGCCGAGCGGCGCGCCGTGTGGGGAGCGGATCACCTGCT
>JASHUC010000463.1 GCA_030040235.1 Gammaproteobacteria bacterium
GCTGGCAGCGTCAAGCGACGTCTGTTCGTCGGCGATGAGGAAGACGGGGAAGACGTGATCCGGGTCCTGGAGGCCTACAAGAAGTCCTTTCCAGACGAGATCAAGCGCTTTCAGCTGCAGCGTCACGTGAGCGGCGTCGAGATCGCGGTCGGGGCGTTCTTCAACGGCAAGGAGTTCGTCTATCCCATCAACGTGAACTTCGAGCACAAGAAGCTGTTCCCGGGAAACATCGGACCGTCGACCGGCGAGATGGGTACCGCGATGTTCTGGAGCGGCCCGAACCGGCTCTTCAACTCCACGCTGAAAAAGATGGAGGCGCGTCTCGCCGAGGAAGGCTATATCGGCTACATCGATCTCAATTGCATCGTGAACGGCAACGGCATCTATCCGCTCGAATTCACCGCCCGGTTCGGCTATCCGACGATCAGCATCCAGCACGAGGGCATGACGACGCCCATCGGGCAGTTCCTGAGCGACCTCGCGAGCGGCGTCAATCCGAAGCTCAAGGTCAAGAGCGGCTTTCAGATCGGCGTGCGCATCGTCGTCTCACCGTTTCCGTTCGATGACGATGCGACCTTTCTCTCGATGTCGAAGAACGCCGCGATACTCTTCAAGAAGGGCATCCCGGAAGAAGTTCACATCGAGGACGTGAAGCAGGTGAACGGACAGTGGTACGTCGCCGGCACCTCCGGGGTGGTGCTCGTCGTGTGCGGCCTGGGCCAGACGATGCGCCAGGCTCAGGCGCAGGCCTACTCCCGGATCCGTAACATCATGATTCCCGACATGTACTACCGAGACGATATCGGTGAGCGCTGGTTCGAGGATCACGACAAGCTGCACACGTGGGGCTATCTGCGGGAGGTTTGACGGCTTCGATGCGGGCCAGCGACGCACCGGCGCGGTTCGGCCGCGAGTATTACCGGCGCTACTACTACGATCCGCGCACCGCCGTCGCGTCCCGCTACGAATCGCGCGCCCGGGCACGTCTGATCGCCGCCTACGCCGATTACCTCGGGCTACCGGTCCGCAGCATCCTCGATGCAGGCTGCGGGGTCGGCCGGCTGAGGGCGTCGCTGCGGACGCATTTTCGCGCTGCCGCTTACGTCGGCGTCGAGGCGAGCGACTACCTCTGCCGGCGCTACGGGTGGGAGCGGGCGCGCATCGAGGAGTACCGTGCGCCGGCCCCGTTCGATCTCGTCATCTGCTACGACGTCCTGCAGTACCTTAAGGACCGCGCGGCGGCCCGCGCGCTCGCGAACCTGGCCCGACTCAGCCGGGCGCTGCTGTATTTCAGCGCGCTCACCCGAAGGGACACGCGCATGAACTGCGATCGCAACCGCACCGATCTCGACGTCGAGGCGCGGCCCGGCGAGTGGTATCGAGCGCGTCTGCGCCGCAGCTTCCTCGAGATCGGAGCGGGCTTCTGGGTACGGCGCGGCGCCCCGCTCACGTTCTGGGAGCTCGAGCGGACCTAAGCCGTGCACCTGAGGTTCGCGGATACCCTCGAATGCCGGCGCTTCGGCGCGCTCCCGGGAGTGACGCTCGTCGGGCGCACGCCCGAGGGGGACGCGCTGTACGTATCGCTCCTCGGCGATGTGCCGGCGGACCTGCCGCCCACGCTGCCGAGCGCCAAAGTCGAGAGCATGGACGGGGAGCGCTATCGCATCTCATCGGGCGCCCGCGCCTGGACCTTCTCCGCGCGGCTCTTCCTGCACCACGATCTCTCGGCCGCCTTTTATCAGGCGTTGCCCCCCGCGCCGGTGCCACTCCTCAAGCGCACGTTCTGGCGGCTCGTGCTCGCCACCGCACGGACACGACTCGGCGAGCGATGGCTCGCCCGGTCGCGCGGGTAGCACAACGCACAGCCGAAAGTCAATGGAGCAGTGCAGGGTTGGCAACGCGCATGTGATTGCGTATGGTGGCTCCCGGATCCGTGCGAGAAGAACTGCCATGAGCAGCCAGCACGCTTCTCATGTGGTCAGCGTCGAGGGGCTCTCATGTCAGTCGAAGGCCATCAGCGATCCGAGACCCAGAATGTTCTGCCGCCTCCTTCCGTACGGGCGGGCTCGCGTCACGGAAGCTCGCGGATGCTCGAGAGCTATCTCGGCGACATCGAATACCTCGTGCGTGAGCGTCTCTGGGCGGAAGCCGTCCCGCTCGCTCTGGCTCTGCCGCACATCTGCGCGGCGCTCGCGCAGCACGACCTCGTCAGCTCCCGTGATCGATACGTCGCGTGGTGCGAGCAATGGGTGCGACCGCTGCAGGATGACACCTCGATCACGCTGCCGACGGCCACGGAGCTCTCTCGCATGGCCGAGCAGCACGGCGTCGAGCGGCAGCTCGAGGCGAGCGAGGGTGTTCCCGTCAATGCCTTGCGTCAGCTCAGGCTGCGCCGGCTCTCGCGTGCCGCACCCCCGCGGCGACGCGTGACGCTCGCCGAGATTGCCGACCCGAGCGGCGCGCCGGAAGCCTGCGCGGCACTGCTCGATGCCGTGCGCCGTTGGTACGGGGAGTGGGCGGCCGGCGATCCGACGGTGCAGACCAACCTGGCGCGCCTCGCAGTATTGCGCTGAGCTCGGCACGCGAGCGTCCGCACCTGTTGACGCGCATTGCTCCGGTCGAGCCGCACGAGCGCCGCGCGGTCGCGCTCGCGTTCCTGTGCTATTTCACGCTGTTCGGCAGCTACTACATCCTGCGTCCCGTGCGCGACACGTTCGCGACGGAGTTCGGCTTCAACGATCTGCCCCTGCTGTTCACGGGGACGTTGATCGGCTCGCTCCTCGCCTCGCCGCTCTATGCGGCACTCGCCGCGCGGCTCCCACTGCAGCGCCTGCTGCCCGGTGTGTTCTGGTTCTGGCTGCTCAATGTTCTCGCATTCGACGCGCTGCTCGAAGCTGCGCCCCACAGCAGCATCGTCGCCGGCGCCTATTTCGTCTGGTTCAGCGTCTTCAACCTGTTCATGATCTCGGTGTTCTGGAGCCTGATGGTGGATCTCTACTCACCTGCCCAGGCTTCCCGCCTCTTTCCGCTCATCGCCTCCGGCGGGAGCCTGGGAGCGATCGGTGGGCCGCTCGTGATGCGCTTCGGCGTGCGCTCGCTCGGCCTCGGCGGATTGCTGCTGATCGCCGCGGGCGGCTTCGTCCTCCTCATCATGCTCGTCCATCTGCTCATGCGCGAGAAGCATCGGCTGCGCCTCACCGGGGAGGGACAGCGCTCCTCGCTCGAGCACGTTCTGCCGGGCAATCCGTTCGAGGGTTTCGGCGAGACCATGCGCTCGGCCTACACGCGCAACCAGGCCGCCTTCTTCTTCCTGATGACTTTCGTGAACACCGTCGCCTACTTCTTCCAGACGGAGATCATCGCCCGATCGAGCGCCGCCCTCGCGGGTCGCGCGGTGGCCGTGGCCGACATCGCGCTGTGGACCAACATCCTCACGGCGATCGTGCTGATCGGCGGGATGGGGCGATTCATTCAGCGCTTCGGGGTGACCGCGGGCCTCATCGCGAACCCCGTCATCATGGTCGTCGCCTTCGTCGTCATCGCGCTGTCACCGACGCTATTCATGATCCAGGCGCTGCAGGTCGTGCGCAGCGTCTCGCAGTACGCGGTCGCCCGTCCGAGCCGGGAGATCTGCTTCACCGTCGTCGAGCAGGCGAGCCGCTACAAGGCCAAGAACGTCATCGACACGGTGGTTTACCGGTTCGGCGATTTCGTTTCCGCCTGGCTGCAGCCGGCCATGCGCATGGCAGGGCTGCACATCGCGGGCGCGGCGACGGTCGGTGTGGGCGTATCGCTCCTGTGGGGCGGCATCGCGCACGCGCTCGGCCGGCGCTACGAGGGCAAGCGGGCCGAGCTCAGGGGTCAGCGGGGCGAGGAAGCGGCGGCGACGCCGGCGCAGGGGTGACGGCCGGGGCAGGGCATTTTTCCGGCCGAGCTCGGGTCCTGCGCATGCAACGCCTTCAGTCTCCCTGCCCACTTCATCTATAGTGCCCCTCCCTGCGAAGGAATCGATTCCCATGGCCAACGCTCAGCAACCCTCGTGGTTAGCCCGTGTCTTCAGGTCGGGGGCCGAGATCGAGCCCTTCGAGTTGAGAGCGGTCCTGCTCTCGATGCTCTACTTCCTGTTCCTCTTCGGGAGCTACTCGGTGGTGAAGCCGGTACGCGATGCGATGGGGACGGTCTACGGCGTCAAGCACTACCAGGAGCTCTTCACCGCAACGTTCTTCGCGACGCTCGTGCTCGCGCCGCTGTACGCAGGCTTCGCCTCGCGCATGAGGCTCTCCGCCTTCCTGCCCTGGGTCTACGGCTTCATCGCCGCGAGCATTCTCGTGTTCTACGTACTCTTCAGCGGCGGCAAGTACCCGACGCGCTGGCTCGCGGCCGCGTTCTACGTCTGGGTGAGCGTGTTCAACATGCTCATCATCTCGGTCTTCTGGAGCTTCATGTCCGACATCTTCTCGCGCAACCAGGCGAAACGCCTCTACGGCTTCATCGCCGCGGGAGGCACGGTCGGAGGCATCGCGGGCCCGGCGCTCGCAACGCTCCTGGCGACCCTCGTCGGCAACGATGGGCTCATGCTCATCTCGGCCGGCGGCTTCGTGGTGACCGCGGTGCTCGTGGTGTTTCTCGCGCGCGAGAAGGAGAAGCTGTTGGCTGTCGGGGCGGAGGCGCAGCACACCCGGCTCGATCACCGGCTCGGCGGCAACGCGATAGACGGCTTCCGGCTCCTCTTGCAGTCGCGCTACCTGCTGTTGCTCGCGCTCTTCCTCTTCCTCATGACCTGGATCTCGACGATCGTCTACTTCCAGCTCGGCGATCTCATCACCAAGGACTTCGCCAACCCCGCCGCGCGCACCCGCGCTTACGCCATCATCGAGGTCACGGTCAATAGCGGCGCGGTCGTCATTCAGCTCCTCGGTACCGGCCGCTTCATCAAGCGCTTCGGTGTGACGACGGGGCTGCTCCTCAATCCCGTCATCATGGTGCTCGCGTTTCTCGCCATCGCGTTCTCGCCGGTGCTGCTCATTCTGGGCGGCATCCAGGTCGTGCGCCGCGTCGCCGAGTACGCAGTCGCCAAGCCGACGCGCGAGATGCTCTTCACCGTGGTCGACCAGGAGAGCAAGTACAAGGCGAAGAACGTGATCGACACCGTCGTCTATCGCGGCGGTGACGTCCTCGCCGCGTGGGCGAGCTCCTTCGTGCTCTCCTTCGGCGTGAGCGGGCTCGCGCTCTTCGGTGCAGTCGTCTCGGCGATCTGGTTCCCGATAGCGTACGCGCTCGGGCGACGCTACGAGAATGTGCGGGGCGCCGAGCTCGCGACGCGCGCTTCCACCGCGGCGGCCGGCGGATAGCGCATTCTTGCACCGCCGCTACGAGGCGGCCCGTGACACCGCGGTCACGCCGTCCGCCTCGACCGCGCCGACGCGCTCATCGGCCTCGGCGAGGGGTCCCGCCCCGTCGTCCTCCGTTCCCGCGCTTGCAGGCGGTGCTCGCTCGGCACCGCCCGCCGGGGCATTCGCGCCCTCCTTGCCGCGCAGCGACCGCATCCCGGCGACGGCCTCGATCACCTGCTCTGCACTCGAGAACCGGTCGTCGGGCGATTTGGCGAGCAATCCATCGAGAAGCAGCTGCAGGTGCTCGAGCGGCCGCGGCAGCCGCGGCAGCGGCGCGTTGACGTGCTGCTGGAGCACCTCCATCGCCGAGGTGCCGGTATACGGCTTTCGGCCGGTGAGCATCTCGTAGAAGATGATCCCGAGGCTGTACAGGTCGGTGCGCGCATCGAGCCCCTCCCCGAGCGCCTGCTCGGGGCTCATGTAATAGGGTGAGCCGCGCAGCACGCCCTTGCGGGTGCTCTGCAGCCCGCCCTGCACATTGCGTGCGAGGCCGAAATCGATCAGCACCACCTCGTCGTTGCTGCGCAGCATGACGTTCGGCGGCTTCAGATCGCGGTGAAAGATCCCTGCCGCGTGGACCACGGCGAGGGCACGCGCGATCTGCTCGACGTAGCGCAGCACATCGGGCTCGAGGATGCCGCGCTGCAGACGGGTCTTCAGATCCCCGCGCGGGAAGTACTCCATCGCGAGGTACTCGCGCCCGTGATGCATGCCGTAATCGTAGAGGTTCACGATCGAGGGATGGTGGATCGCAGAGAGTGCCGCATGCTCGCGGGCGAGGAACTGGCGCTCGTTCGCCTCGTCCCGCTCGCTCTTGCTCACCTTGAGCGCTACGTCCTGCCCGAGCGCTGTGCTGGTGGCGAGGTAGACGATGGCCTTTTCCGACTCCCCGATGCTGCGCCGGATGGTGTAGCCCGGGATGGGGTCGCGCAGTGAGCGCTGCGCCGAAGAGAGCTCCGAGGAGGTGCCGTCCGCCGGCCGTAGCTCCAGGCGCCGCAGCGCCAGGCGCACCGCGGTGCGCAACCGCTCGGGCGTGAGAAGCCGCTTCGGCAGGTAGTCGACCGCGCCGAGCTGCAGGGCCCTGACCGCCGTGAGCTCGTTGCCGTCTTCCGCGACTATCAGCACGCCCGGGAAGGACAGCCGGTCGCGCAGGTCTCTCAAGCGCGCGAGCCCCGGCGATTTCGCATCGTCCGGATTCTCACCGAAGGACGCCGAGAGCAGCAGCAGATCGAAGTCCGAGCGCGTGAGCCCCTCCAGCCGGCCCTCGAATTGCTCCCGGTCGACCGCCGTGACGGTGCCCTCCGGACAGAGCACGCCGAGGTGCTGCCGCAGCCACTCGCGGTAGCTCGCGTCCTCGTCGACGATGAGCAGCTTGGCCTTCACTTGCGGCGATCGCCTCAGGGCTTGAACAGCACGCGCAGCGTCACGCGTTGCGAGACGGCTTGTCCGTCGCGCTCGACCGGCTGGTAGCGCCACTGGCGTACTGCGGCGATCGCCGCCGCATCGAACAATTTCGGAGGATCGGCGTGCGTGACGGCGATGTCGGCCACGGAGCCGTCGGGCTGCACCGTGAATTGCATCTCGACGGTGCCGCTGCGCCCCAGCCGCTCGGCATAGGGGGGGTAGATGGGCTCGACGTAATGCACCTTCTTGAGCGTGGTCTCCGGCAGCACCGAGCCTGCGGCCCGCTCGATGCGTGCCGCCGCAATCGCCTGCTCCAGGGCGCTCGCATCCGAGGCACTGACGCCGACGACCCGCGCCTCGGTCAGCCAGTCCTCGGCCTTGGCCCAGTCGTTGCTCGCAAGCGAATGGCGCGCCTCATCGAGCAGACGGCCGGCAAGCGCCGTGCGTGCCAGCACCGTCGCGGGGTGCGTCGGGTTGGCCGACTCGAGCTGTGCGAGATAGAACCGGGCGCTGTCGGTCGGCGGGGTGAGGAGCCGGCCCTGCGCGAGACGCTGATCGAACAGGTTGGCAATGCGCGCCAGGGTTCCTGCGGCGGCCGCGGTGCGTGAATCCTCGAGCGTGTGGCGCACCGCGGCGAGCTCGTCAGCGGGTGCGCCGGCGTCGGCGGCGGCCTGGGCCCAGCGCTGTGCGTCGTCGGTGTTGCCGCGCTGTGCGGCCGCACGTGCTTCCGCGAGCAGGCGCTCCGCCAGTGCCCGCTGCGCCTTCTTGACGGCGGGATCGTCGGGCGCGAGCGCCGCCGCGGCATCGATGAAGAACTTCGCGTTGTCTTCGGCGGGAGAGAGCAGCGCAGCGCTGCGCATCCGTGCGTCGGCCTGCTTGAGGAAGCTGCTCGCACGACTCGCCACTTCGAGCTGATCGGGATGCCCGGCACTCGCGGGTGCATGGCTGGACGGGCCTTTGGCGCCATTGGTGCTCGCGAGTGCTGCCGAGGCGCTCGCCTTGGCGCTCTGGGCCGCCAGGAAGGCGATCCGCACATTGCCGGGATCGATCGCCCGCGCCGCATTCGTCAGCTGTTCGGCATCGCCCGGGCGGTTGGTCACGAGCGCTTGCTCCGCCGAATCGAGCAGCGCGTCGGCCACGCGCTTCAGTCCTTCGTGGGCCCGCGCATTCGCCGCATCGCGCTTCAGGACCTCGCGGTACAGGTCGGCAGCGTTCTCGGCGGGCGGGACCGTCAGCGCTCCACGAGCGAGCGCGGCATCGGCGCGCGCGAGCA
The DNA here is from genome assembly GCA_030040235.1 of Gammaproteobacteria bacterium. The sequence goes on from JASHUC010000463.1 coordinate 8,071, forward strand.
GCGGTGCCAACGTGGCCGAGAGGCTCACCGGCTGTGCGACGGCGGCGCTGCGCGCATGCCGTAGCACGAATCCCAGCCCGGCTGCCAGCACGATCGCAAGCGCCGTCAGCCCCAGCCACGGAGCGTGACGCGCGAGGCGCCGCTTGAACGGCGATTCGAGCTCGAGCTGCGCGAACGTACCGGTC
>JASHUC010000464.1 GCA_030040235.1 Gammaproteobacteria bacterium
GACTCCTCCGCCTCCGGCTCCCCCGCACCCCTGAGCACCGTCCTCACCGTGCCCTCCGCCGCCGTCGAGCCCGGCAGCGATACCAGCACCGGTACCGTCTTCGTCATCGAGGGCAACACCGTCACGGGACACACCGTCAAGCTCGGCGCACGCAGTGGGGACAACCAGTGGATCCTCTCCGGCCTCGACCCCGGCGCGAGCGTCGCAGTCGGGGACTTCAGCAAGCTCCATGACGGGGCGCGAGTGCGCCTCACGCAGTAGGGCCGATCGGCTAGAGCCGCCGCATGAATTACTTCTGGCTCGTCTGGACCGGCCTGTGGCGCAAGAAGGCCCGCACGATCTTCACCCTGGTATCGATTGTCGTCGCCTTCGTGCTGTACGGAATGCTCCAGGGAATCGACACCACGTTCAAACAGTCGGTCAACCGGGGCCGGCTCAACGTGCTCGTCACGAGGAGTCCGACGGGTTTGCCGCTGCCGCTCGCCGACCTTCCCCGGATCGAGGCGGTGCACGGTGTGATCGGGGTGACGCCCCGGAGTCTTTTCGTCGGCGATTATCAATCCGTGCGCAACCTGGTCATCGTCATGCCGATCGATGCGGACAGTTTCTTCGCCGAGAATTCCATGTACAGCGTGTCTCCCACGGCGCGCGCAGCCTTGCGCCGTACCCGAACCGGGGCGCTCGTCGCGCAGGGCCTCGTCCAGCGGCTGGGCTGGAAAACCGGCGACCAGATTCCGATCCACGCGCTCAACGCGCAGAAGAAGGACGGCACCTCGGACTGGACCTTCCAGGTCGTCGGGACCTTCGACATCCCTGACAACCCGACACGGGATGAGCCGTTGCTGCTCATGAACTACCCGTACTTCGACACCGCCCGGGCGACCGATACGGGCACAGTGCAGTTCTATCAGGAAAGCGTTGCGGACGCCTCGCAGGCGACCGCCGTCAGCAATGCGATCGACGATTTGTTCACCAATTCGCCCGATCGGACGCGTACGGAAACCGAGCGGGCGAACGCGCAGGGGCAGCTTTCCCAGATCGGGGATCTCGACTTCTTCGTCGAGGCCATCGTCGCGGCAGCGTTCGCCACGCTGCTGCTGCTCGTCGGCAGCACGCTCATGCAAGCGTATCGCGAGCGCATACATGAGTTCGCGGTGATGAAGACACTGGGGTTCACCGACCGGGGCATCTCGATGCTCGTGCTGAGTGAGGCCCTCCTGCTCACTCTGGGGTCTGCCGTGCTCGGTCTGCTGGTCGCTCACGCGATGCTGTCCGCACTGGCTGCACTGATGATGCGGGCGATCGGTCTGGCCCCGGTCTTGCGGTTGCACTGGATCGTTTTTGCGATCGGGGTGGGCTTTGCGTTGCTGCTCGCGCTCGCGAGCGCTCTGCCGGCGGCGTGGCGTGCCCAGCGGCTCTCAATCGTCGATGCGCTGGCGGAGCGCTGAGGGTAGCCGCATGAGCGCATCACGGCAAATCTTCGCGGTCGTCGGCATGAACCTGCGCAATCTGCCGCAGCGGACCGGCGCCTCGCTGGTGATTGTCCTCGGGATCGCCGGTGTGGTCGGCGTGCTCATCAGCATTCTCGCCATGGCGGTGGGATTCGCCAGCACGATCGCCGGAGCAGGGAGCCCGGATCGCGCCCTCATCCTCTCGAGCGGGGCACTCCAGGAGGCCGTCAGCAGCATCGACGGCGATGAGGTGCCTAACATCGTGCAAGCTCCGGGCATCGCGAAGGACGCCGAGGGGCGTCCCATTGCGGCTGCCGAGGCGCTGGCACAGGTCCAGGTCGAGCCGAGGGGCGGGGGTGCGCCGACCAATGTCGCATTACGGGGAGTGGCGAGCGTCGAATCCGAGCTTCGCCCGGAGATCCATCTCGTCGCAGGCCGCATGTTCCGTCCTGGTCTGCATGAGCTCGTGGTCGGTCGCACGCTGGAGGAGCGCTTCCGCCTCGGCCTCGGTAGCCACCTCGCGTTTCAGAACGGGGACTGGCTCGTCGTCGGGGTGTTCGCAAGCGCAGGGCCGAGTCTTCTCGACTCGGAGATCTTTACCGATGCGCGGACGGTTCTCGCCGCATACCAGCGCACCTGGTTCCATAGCGTCACCGTCCGCCTCGACGGTCCAGGCGCTCTCGAGCGCTTGCAGCACGCACTTGCCGGAGATCCGACTCTGCACGTCAGTGTGTACCGGGAGTCTACCTATGCGGCCGCGCAGTCGCGCGGCTTCAACACCCTCCTGAAGGGGATTGGATATCTCATTGGCGGCATGATGGCTACGGGTGCTCTGTTCGGTGCGCTCAACAGCCTCTATGCCTCGGTCAGCGCCCGATCGGTCGAGATCGCAACGCTGCGCGCGATCGGTTTCGGCTCGAGTTCCGTGGTCATCTCTGTGATGACCGAGGCGCTGCTCCTGTCGATCGCAGGCGGGCTCATGGGAGCGCTCTGCGCGTGGATGCTCTTCGATGGGCATGTGTCCAGCATGATGGGGGGCGCCCAGCAGGCCCCAGTCACTTTCGCAATGACGGTGCGGCCCGAGCTCATGGTGCTCGGAATCGTCTGGGCCTGCGTGATCGGACTCGCCGGCGGACTGTTCCCCGCAATTCGTGCGGCGCACCTGCCGGTCGCCCGGGCGCTCAACGCCGTGGTGTAGGATGACCGCGATGAGTTCCCGCACGGTCACGGAAGGTGCTTCCAAGCTCACGGGGGACGCGCGCATGAACCGCACTGCGCGGCAGGTTCGAGCGGCCCCGCGGGGAGCGCGCTCGAACTCGTACGCTCGGACGGTCTTCGATTACCGCCGCTACGCCACGTTTACCTGGGGCTGGGCATGGCGCCGCTGCCTCCTGTTTGCGATCTTCGCCTGCCTGTTCAGCGTTTGGGCCGGAACGGTCCTCGGAGCAATGCTCGAGAACCGGCACATCGCCTTCGCGACGTGGATGGTACTTGGGACGGCCGAGACGCTCATCGTGGCCATCTGCGTGGGTCCGCTCGCCGCCTCATGGGTACGCAGCCGAAAATGGCGGGTAGGGCGGGAGATGATCGGCGTCATCGCGGCCGTGATTCTCGGCGTCGCTGCAGCCCTCGGGCTTCAAGGGCTCGGAAACAAGTACGTGAATAACTTCGTGCGGTCTCGAGCCTCCCAAACCGGCGTGGCCGTGCGGGAATACTTCGCGCTCGCACAAGCCGGCGCGAACGCACCGCCCGCACTGCTCGGCAGGGCGGTCATATTTCTGCTCTTGGGCGGAGGTCTCGCACTCCCATCGTACCTCGCCGAGCAGCGCCGCCTCCTCGAGGAAGCGCGCGAGCGCGAAGTCGGGGCACTGCAGCTTCAGAAGCAGGAGACGCACCTGCAGCTGCTCATCCTGCAAGCCCAGATCGAACCGCACTTCCTCTTCAATACCCTCGCATCGCTGCGCTCCCTGCTGCGTCAAGACCTGGACCGCGCGGAGGCCATGATCGATGCTCTGGTCGAGCATCTGCGGGCCGCGATGCCGGTTTTTCGCGAGAGCAAGCAACACTCGACGCTATCCGAGCAGCTGAGGATCTGCAGCAGCTACCTCGAGCTGATGCGGGTCCGGCTGGCCGATCGCCTGACGTACACGATCAACGTGCCGGAGACCCTTCGGGGCGTGGTGTTCCCGCCGCTCATCCTGCTCACGCTCGTCGAGAATGCCGTCAAGCACGGCATCGAGCCCAAGCCCGGCCGGGGGCTCATCCGGATCGAGGCCAGACGGGAGCCTCGCGCGGACGGAGCACACATCAGAGTGAGCGTCACGGACAATGGTTCCGGCCTTTCGGCGGGTCTCGGCCACGGCGTTGGACTTTCGAACGTACGGGCGCAGCTCGCGCTGCGATACGGCGAGCGTGCGGCTCTCTCATTGATGAGCGGCGCGGAAGGGGGGGCGGTCGCATCCATCGACATTCCCGAATTCGATGCCGACGAGCCCGATATTCCCGCCAAGGATTCTGCTGTCCCGTGAGGCCGACGGCTCTCATCGCAGAAGACGAGGCGCCCCAGCGCCTGGCGTTGCGCCAGCTCCTCGCATCGCTGTGGCCGGAACTCGAAGTCGTTGCCGAGTGCGACGACGGCCTCGCCGCGCTCACCGCCGTCGATGTCTACCGCCCGCGCATCGCGTTCCTCGACATCCGCATGCCGGGCGCGAGCGGCCTGGACGTGGCGCAGCGTGCCTGCCAGACCTCGCACGTTGTCTTCGTCACCGCTTACGATGAGCATGCCGTCCACGCCTTCGAGACCGGCGCGCTCGATTATCTGTTGAAGCCCATCAGCGCGGAACGGCTCGGTAAGACCGTCGTGCGCTTGCGCGAGCGCTTGCACGGCAGCGTGCCGGACATCGCCGCGGCGATCGAGAGCCTACGCGAGAGCGTCGCCGGCCCGCAGCAGGGTACCTACATCCGGTGGATCACTGCGGCCCTCGGGAAGGTCGTGAAGATGCTTCCCATCGAGGACATTCTGTTCTTCAAGGCCGACGAGAAGTGCACGCGGGTCGTCACCCGCACCGAGGAGGCGGTGATCCGCACCTCCCTCAAGGAGCTCCTCACAGCGCTCGATCCCAATGCATTCTGGCAGATCCACCGCAGCGTCATCGTGCAGGTACGGGCGATCAAGCACGTTCGTCGCACCGAGCTCGGAGCGATGGAGGTGAGCGTCCAGGGATGCTCCGAGGTCTTGCCCGTCAGCCAGGCATTTCAGTTTCGATTTCGGGGGATGTGAGTTTCGCTCGAGAGGGGGCATAGCGTATGAACGAACAACGGCAAGCGCGGGGCATCGTCGGAATCGTCACGAAGTACGGGCTCATTCAAGGTGTGCTTTGGTTCGCCGTATTTCTCGTGGCGACTCTGACCGGCGTGAAGCAGAGTTGGGTAGGGCCGGTGGTCGACACGGTCCTACTCATCGTACTCATGGTTCTGGCGCACCGGGAATTCAAGAAAACCCACGACGGGATGATGACGTATCCGCAGGGCCTCGGGTCCGGCACGCTGCTCGCGACCGAAGCCGCGATCGTTGCGGGCATCCTCGCGTACATCTACGTCAAATACATCAACACCGGATACATTGCGGCCGCGGTTCAGGCTCAGCGTGCCACGCTCGCACGACGAGGCATTACGGGCGCACAGGCGCAGCAGGCCATGACGATCATGGGCGCGATCATGACGCCTGCCGGTGTCGTTATCACATCGCTGGTAGAGGGAGTCATTCTGGGCTTCATCGTTGCGCTGATCGTGTCGATCGTCACACAAAAGGGCGATTCTAGGGTCGTGATCTAGTCCAGAAGGAGGGCTCAGACGGTCGTCGGCCCGGCAACGGGCTGCTGAGCCGGCATGCTCCGCGTCGCGCGTGCGGTTAACAGCAGCGCAGCCACGGCAAGTGCCGCCGCCAATACAAACGCGGCTCCGGGTAGCCGACGCGTCGGGGCGTGGGCGCCAATGAACAGTGCGAAAACATTGGCGAACAGCACCGGCCCGAAGATGCCGGCGAGGCTCTGCAGGCTGGTTAGTGCGCCTTGCAGGCGCCCCTGCTCGCCGGGGCCGACCTGGTGCGTGATCATCGATTGTGCCGGCGGTCCGGCCAGGCCACCCAGACACAGGAACGGGATGCCGGCGAGGAAAGTCCAGGCCGCTGGTGCAAGACCGAACACGGTGTAGCCGACGATCAGCAAGGCCAAACCGACTAGCATCATCCGGCGCTCTCCCAGCCATGGCATCCAGCGCCGCACGAGCACCGCCTGTACCACGCCGCTGCACAGCCCAACGATGCCGAGGGTATAGCCGACGATCTGCGGTCCCCAGCCGTAACGATAGTCCGTGTACAGCACATAGGTAGAGTTGAGCGAGAACTGGGCCAGCGCCAGGAGGAAGAACACGGCGGCCAGCGCGAATACCTGGGGGTAGCGGCGCAGCAGAATCAGCGAGCCGATCGGATTGGCGTGCCGCCAGTCGATGCGTGCGCTGCGACGCTCCTTCGGCAACGATTCCGGCAGCAGGAAGAAGCCGTAGCAGAAATTCAGCAGCGACAGGCCGGCCGCCACCCAGAACGGCAGCCGGATCCACTCATGCCCCAGGAACCCACCGAGCGCGGGTCCCACGATGAAGCCGATCGCGAACGCGCCACCCAGCATGCCGAAGGCCGCGGCGCGCTTTTCGTGCGGCGTGATGTCCGCTATATACGCACTCGCCGTGCTGAAGCTGGCCGCGCAAATGCCCGACACCACTCGGCCGATGAATAGCAGCCACAGCACCGGCGCCAGCGCCATCACGATGAAGTCGACGCCGAGGCCGAAGCTCGAGATCAGGATTACGCTGCGCCGGCCGAAGCGATCCGACAACGCGCCCTGAATCGGGGAGCAGACTAATTGCATCAGCATGAACAGCGTGCCGAATGCGCTGGACCATACCGCAGCCTTGGCGATGCTGCCGCCGATCAGTTCCACGATGAGGTGCGGCAGCACCGGAGTGATGATGCCGAACGCCAGCATGTCGATCGTCACCGTGACGAACACAAACAGCACTGCGGCAGTGCGGCGGGGGTGCGCGAGAGGCTCGTGTTCAATCATGGAAGAGGAGATGCCGTCTCTAGCGCAGGTGGATGCGCGATTCTAGTGTGCCCATTGAACCGATAGCTCGCCAATGCCCCGCGTGATCAAAATCATCCTTCTCTCGGTCGTCATCGTCCTGGTGCTGCTCGCGGTCATCAGCCGCTACATGCCTTCCGTGTCGGGGACATCCGCTCACCAGCACGTTGGGCCCTGATGCAGTATCAAGTAGAGCGCACGGCGCGATCTAGATCGTGATGGTTCCCCGCCCGAGCTCGACCACCTTGCCGCTGACGAACACCCGTCTATCGGCATCCACGTCCAGATAGAGCACCGAAGGACGCGCGACCTGCTCCCCTTGCGTAATCTCGAAGCTGCATGGCAGCCCGCGACCGAGTGCGATGCACCAGCCTCCCACGTTGGCGGTGGCGGACCCGGTCGCAGGATCCTCGAGCACCGCTGGGCCCTGCGGGAAGAAGAATCGGGCGGTGAGGAGTTCTCGCGGCACCGTGACGCTCCTCTCGGAACTGCGTGTCGAATGGGCCGCGCCGCGCGGCGCGAATACAAACGCCATGCTCCCGCCAACCTGGCTCTTGAATCGGTCCAGCGCCTCCGGAAGAGGTCGCGCGCGACGTACCGCGTCCTCGCTCGTCAGCGGCACGATCAACTGCTCGCGACCAGTGCTTACCCACAGCGGGCGCTCCCCGATGTCCCGCGGCTCGAGGCCAAGCATCGTCGCGATCGCCTCGACGGGCTCTGCAAGCTCCCGCCAGCGTGGTGGATTGGCTTGAAGCGTCCAGCGGTCCGCCGCTTCCGCGGCTACGCGAATGACGCCTGCCTTCATCTCCAGCGTCAGCTCATTTCCGCCCAGTCCGAGCGCACGGCAGACGTGCGCGGTGCCCAGTGTCGGATGTCCTGCGAACGGCATCTCGTAGGACGGCGTGAAAATCCGTACGCGCGCGTTCGCATGGCTCGACGGCAGGATGAATGTCGTCTCCGACAGATTGAACTGTCGGGCGAGCGCCTGCATGCTCAGATCGTCGAGTGCGGCGCCGTTCTCGAACACGCAGAGCGGGTTGCCTGAGAGCACTTCCGTACCGCGCGTGAAGACATTGATCAACCGGTAGCTATGAGTTGCCATGGCCCCCCGATTCTACCGCTCACCGCCAGACCCGCTCATCGGGCGCTCCCGAGCCAGTGTTAACGATATCAAATAGTTACACTGAAGGCCGGTTCACGCTCTAGACTGTCGGCTCTGAAGGGGGAGGGATCGGCTATGAACCTCGACCGCCGCGCGTTTGTGGCAAGTGTGGGTGGGAGCGCCGTGCTTGCGTTGATGGCGCCGAGCACGAAGGCCGATGCACTCGAGGCATACCTGCAGCGGCGCCTCAATGCAGCGTCGGAGCCGGCCGCTCATGGCGGAGCGGTCGCAAAGTACCCGACCGTGGCGGAGCTCGACGCCCAAATCGATCAGGCCCCGCGCCGCAGGGGCGTCGGTAACCTGTTCGTGGCACGTACCGGCAACGTCAAGCGCCTCGCGCCGCTGCCGGAACGACCGACTCTGATCGATTTCTTCAAACTGCGCTTCATGGCAACGTCGAATCACGTGCTGCAGAGCGCGAACCGCGCCATGAAGAACGGCATGTCGGACGAGATCGTCCTCGCCTGTCTGCTCCATGATGTCGTGCAGGAATTGATCAAGGTCGATCACGGCTGGTGGGGTGCGCAGCTCTTCGAGCCGTACGTCCCGGAGAAGACTGCGTTCGCGATCCGCTACCATCAGGCACTGCGCTTCTACGCGGACCCGGCGAACGGATACGAGTATCCCGACATGTATCGCAGGATATTCGGGGAAGACTACAAACCCGAACCCTACATCGAGGCCACCTACAAGATGGTCCGCCGGCACAAGTGGTACCTGGCGCCTCGCATGGTCACGGTGAACGATCTCTACGCGTTCGATCCCAACGTGCGAGTCGATCTGCAGCAGTTCGTCGACCTGATCGGCCGTCGCTTCAAACAACCCAAAGAGGGATTGGGTTTCGACGGAAGTGCAGTTGCGCACATGTGGCGATCGATCATTCGGCCGGATAGCCCTCTCTGACGGGGCCGGGATCCACTGATCAGCGTGGGGTGCGCGCCGCACGCCGCACGGCATCCTCGCGCTGGACCGCCTGAACCTGCTGCAGAGTGAGCCTCGTCTTGACTGCGATCGCATCCAGAATGGGATGGTTCGGATTGAGCGGGAGCGTCAGCCCGTGCACGCGCTCCCATGCACGGATACGTTCCTGAGGGGACTTCAGGTCCGAGCGTAGCTCCTCCAGCTCGACGAGGCGTCTGGCGGCCTTGACGTCCTCTTCCACAGCGAGCATCTCGGCGTGCGTTCGGATCGGATCGCTCCGCGGGCTCACTCGGCTTTGAAGGGGCAAGTCGGAACCGGGTTCCCCCGGAGTGGGGTTCGCTCGTGGACGGTCCTCGGGCTTCGACGGGCCGGAGCTCATGAATTCAACCTGGGGCCGCTCTCTTCGAAGGTTCGGGTAGTGTCCTGGCCTACATCCTCGGGCTTCGGCTGTCCACGCTCGGTACGGCGGCGCAATCTCTCTTCCTGCCGCGCCTTCCGCGCGAGCTCCTTATGGCGCTTTGCCTGACGGTAATTGGGTTTGGCCAAGAGCCTTCCTTTCTCAAAGGCCGCCGTGATGGCGCGCCGTGATGGTGTAGGCGAGACGCAGCTCGCAAGGTCGCTTCGAGCCCTTGTCGCTCGGGCGTACGCCTCCGCAGGGGAGCGAGCCATGCGCCGAAAGCGTGCTGTCGCACAGCGCAGCGCGTACCGCGCCCTCGAGCACGAACTCCCCATCGCAGTCCGCATGCGGACAGGGGTAGGTGAAGAATGCACGCGCCGGCGGATAGAGCGTGTGCAGCTGCGCAGTCGGGCTCGTGGAGCCTCGATCCTCGAAGCTCAGCTCGATTCGCAGCTGCTCCACCTGCGGGAATGCTGCGCGCACGACCTGAGCTGCCGCGCGAGCGCGCCGCAGGGATTCGGCCCGGCTTTGAGGTGTGACAGGACGATCGGAGGACAGAGGGCCCGGTGCACCCCTGATGGATCGTCGAGCTGGAGCGAGGGTCATCCCCATGATCGGCAGCCCGCAAGCCGCCGAGGTGAAGCTGTTCAGTAGCGCCGCGGTCCGCCGCGGTGACCGCCGCCGCCTGAACGCTCTTGCGCTTCGTTCACCCGGAGTGCACGCCCGCCGAATTCAGTGCCATTCAGCGCTTGCATCGCACGTGCCGCATCGGCGTTTGACATCTCGACGAACCCGAATCCACGGGGCCGGCCGGAGTCACGGTCCGTGATCAGCGATACTTTCTCCACGGTGCCGTGGGCGGCAAACAGCGCGCGAACGCTTTCATCGGTGGCGGTAAAGGGAAGATTTCCAACGTATAGTTTGGTCACTGCAGCTCTCACAAGCAGGCGGAACGATGTGGCGGTACAACCCGCTCCCTTGGTTCGTCGAGCTTTGCAGGGATGAAGTCAGGGCAACCTGGCAAACAGCGCAAGCCAGGACCGTGGCACAAGCCGAAAGATCACGAGCCGATCTGTGAGATTACACGACAATGCCCTGGGCTGCTCGACTTTCTTACAGTGTTCATACAACCGAGCGGCCGCTTTCGGGATGCGCGGAACGCGGGGCCTCAATCTGTCGTTCGACTCCTTCCAGCGACAGTTCTATCGATACCGCGTCCCAGTTTCGACCGCCATCACGGGAGGTATCCGTGCTATACGTAAAGTGGCTCTGATCTGCCAAACGGTAGTTTTCCCTAATCCTCGTTTGCCCGTCCTCAGAG
>JASHUC010000465.1 GCA_030040235.1 Gammaproteobacteria bacterium
CGGGTGAAAGCCGACCCGATCTGTCGAGCGTCGCCCGGATTGATCGCCATGATGCTGCTCTCCGCCCTATGGATTCGCTGCGGTAGTTTACCGCGTCGCGGGTTTGTGGCCTGCACTCCCTGCACCTACCATAGGTGCGCAAAGGGGGTTCAGCCATGCCGGAACATTCGCAGAATCCAGCCTCCGGGGCCCGCCGCGGCGCCCAGGTTCTCGCTCGGCTGAAGGAGCGGCCGCCCGCTCTGTGGTACCGCGGGGAGCGGATTCGTGACGTGACGGCACATCCGGCCTTCGCAGGCGGTGTGCGCACGCTCGCCGCACTCTACGACCTGCAGTGGCAGCGCGCCGAGCTGGCCCTCTACGACTCCCCGAGCACCGGACGCAAGGTCTCCCGGACCTTCATGATGCCGCGCACCCACACGGAGCTTCGCAGCGTCAGCGCCGCGATGCAGGTCTGGGAACACTCGACCCACGGGATGATGGGTCGCGTGCCGAGCTACCTCAACCGGGCGATGACGGGTTACGCCGCGGGAGCGCCGTTTCTCGCCGAGGCCGATCCGCGCTTCGGTGCCAATGCCCTGCGCTACTACGAGTACCTGCGAGAGCAGGACCTGTGCTTGACGCACACGCTCATTCCGCCGCAGGCCAATCGCGCGGTGAGCTCCGCCAAACAGGCGGATCCGTTCCTCGCGGCACGCGTCAAGGAGGAGACCGATGCCGGCATCGTCATTCGCGGCTGCCGCATGCTCGCGACGCTGCCGATGTCCGACGAGATCATGGTCTTTCCTTCGACGCTGCTGAAGAGCCAGCAGGAGGATGCGCCTTACGCCTTCGGTTTTGCGATTCCGAACGATACCGAGGGACTGCGATTCATATGCCGCGAGAGCCTCGATTACGGGCGCTCGCATTTCGATCATCCGCTCGGCTCGCGGTTCGAGGAGATGGACGCCGTCGTCGTGTTCGACGACGTGCAGGTGCCGTGGGAGAACGTGTTTCTGTATCGCGATATCGCACGCTGCAATCAGGCGTATGCGCGCACGGGCGCGATCGTGCACATGACGCACCAGGTGGTGGTGAAGAACATCGCGAAGACCGAGTTCCTGCTCGGGCTCGCCTCGCTCCTGGTAAGCACGATCGGTGCGGAGATCTTCCAGCACATCCAGGAGAAGCTCGCCGAGATCTGGATCAATCTCGAGACGATGCGCGCGTTTCTGCGGACCTGCGAGGCGGATGCGGCACTCGATGAATGGGGAGTCATGCGTCCGGCGTGGGATCCGCTCGATGCGGCACGCAATCTCTATCCCAGGCTTTATCCGCGGATGGTGGAGATCATCCAGCAGATCGGCGCGAGCGGCCTGGTGGCGATGCCGACGGAGCAGGACCTGAAGGGTCCGCTCGCCGATGACATCAAGAAGTACTACCAGGCAGCCCGCGCCGAGGCGTTCGAGCGGATTCCGATCTTTCGCCTGGCGTGGGACGTCGCGGTCTCTGCGTTCGGCTCACGGCAGGTGCTCTACGAGCGGTTCTTCTTCGGCGATCCGGTGCGCATGGCCGGGGCTCTGGTGGCCGGTCACAACGGCGAGATCCAGCGCTATGCCGAACAGGTCCGTGCGTTCGTCGAGCTCGGCAAGGACGAAGCCTTCGCCGGTGCGACGGACCCGCGAGCTTCGTGAATGGCCGCCCCGATGCTCCGCGCCGATCACATCCGGTGCGTGTCCGTGCAGACGTTCTCGGCGAGGCTCATTCCCGGAAGCTTCTTCAGCGTGAAGGTACTCGTCCAGGGCGCCGTGTAGTACTGCGGGTCGGTGATGGTGACGGAGCCCTTGATGCGGTCGTGGCCGGCGAGGGTGTAGCGCTCCTGCACCTTCAGTTTCTCGCCGTGCGGCAGCCCCGAATAGTCGAGCCAGGTCTCGTCGTTGAGGCCGATGGTGTCGATCACGAGCGTTGGGCCTTCGAAGCGGGCGATCGAATAGCCGAGCCAATCCGGATCGGGATCCTCGGGCAGCGCCTTGTCCCAGTAGATGATCCGGAAGGTGTGGTTCACCTCGTGAACGAAATTCACGCTGCGCGTGGTCTGCAGGATGAGGAAGGGGTAGGGCGCGTAGAGCAGGCGCGGCGTCCCGTGCATCAGGCAGCGGCTGATCGGGTCGATCGACTTGTCGCCGGTGGCGAGCGCGGCGCGGCGCTTCTCATAGAGGGCCTTTCCGGCAGCATTGAGCGGCGGCTCTTTACCCTCGGCCGTCAGCAGGTGGGTGATGTGCCGGGTCATCTCCCACTTGCCGGTGAGGTTCGGCGTGCCGGGCGGGGGCTGCTCGAAGAGCGGGTCGCCGGGAGTGCCTGCGGCCTGCGCCGAAGCGACCGCGAGCGCCACGCATGACAGCGCCGCAGCGAGCGGAACGAGGCGCTTCAAGAGCATGACCGCGCGGCTCATTTCGCCACCGTGATCCCTTCTACCGGCGCATTGCGATTGTTCTCCTCGCACGAATACTCCTCGATACGCACGTCGCCACGCCACGGATAAGTGCGCTCGGCTGTCCACGGGCGGGTGAAATGATCGGGGTCCTCGATCGTGATGAGATCACGCAGCTCGGCCCCGCCGTACTTGTTGGTGAATCGAGTGAACCGCTCGGTGACCTTGAGCTTCAAGCCGTGCGAGAGCGACTCCTCGTCGATCTGAGTCCGATCGTTGAAGTGGTCCGTCGCGACGACGAGCGTGTTGCCCTCCCAGTGGCCCACCGAGTAGCCGAGAAACGTTCGCGGCGTGTCGGCAGGCGGCGGCTTGCCGTCCATGTGGATGAAGCGCACGTTGTGCGCCACCTCGTGCAGGATGGTGATGAGGCCCGGCGAGTAGACGAACTGGATGGGGTAGGGGGAGGCCATGATCCGCGGCACGCCATGCGGGAAGCACTGCGTCGGAGCATCGGCGATCGGTGTGCCGGCTTTCTCCATGTCCAGGTGATGCTGGCGGCTCGTGGCCTCGAGCGGCGTGAGCGGCAGGAGCTTCGCGGACTGATCGGGTGG
>JASHUC010000466.1 GCA_030040235.1 Gammaproteobacteria bacterium
GCTCGCCATGCTTCATGAGGCGATCAGCGACCGCCTCGGCGGCAAGCCCCGCGGCCTCGCGGCGCAGCGCGCTGCGGAGATCAAGAAGGGTCACGAGGCCTGGCTCGCCGAGTGGATGCCGCTCCTCACGAGCGAGGACAAGCCCCTCTCGCCCTATCGGGTGATCTGGGATCTGCTGCAGGTCGCCGACGTGCCCAACACCATCATCACGCACGATGCCGGCAGCCCCCGGGACGAGCTGGCGCCATTCTGGCGCCCGGTCACACCCCTGAGCTACATCGGCTGGGGCAAGACCACGCAGCTCGGCTACGGACTCGGCCTGGCGATGGGCGCAAAGCTCGCGCATCCCGAGAAGCTCTGCGTGAACTACTGGGGCGATGCGGCGATCGGTATGACGGGAATGGACTTCGAGACCGCCGTGCGCAACAACATCCCGATCATGACCATCCTGTCGAACAATCACGCGATGGCGATGGAAATCCCGCACATGGAGCTCTCGACGCTCAAGTATCACTCGACCGACATCTCCGGCAACTACGCCGACTGGGCGCGTGCGCTCGGCGGCTACGCCGAGCGCGTGACCGATGCCGATCAGGTGACGCATGCCCTGCTGCGGGGCATCGCGGCGACCAAGCGAGGCCAGCCTGCCTTCCTCGAGTTCATGACCACCAAGCACAAGGTCTACTCGACCTTCCGGCCGGGCTACCAGGCCGGGAACCGGGAGATGAAGGGCTGACGCGCCCTTCCTGAGCGGCAGACCTCGAGTCATGCGGGCCCGGCAGCAATGCCGGGCCCGTATTTTTTGGGTTCGCGCTTGCCTACCAGCCGGGCTGCTGCCGGTACGGCAGCAGCGTGACGTAGGCGAAGATGTGGCGGATCTTCCCGCCGCGAATCTTGAAGGTCTCGATGATCCCCGTCGTGTTGGGATACGAGGCGAGGCTGTGCGGATTGATGGCACCGCCGGCGCTCCGGCGCAAGGGCGTATCGATGTCGCCGGGGTGCTCGAAGGTCGCGGTAACGTAGACGAGACCGCGCTCCGGGTCGACGAGCAGGAAGCGCCGGTGGTCGACCTGGTGGATGTAGTCGAACATCTTGGTGTTGAAGCTCGCCTGCACGCTCATCGCGGGACGCGAGCCGCGCGCGGGCGTGGGCGCGGTCTGCGCACCGTTCTCCACACGCGTGCAGTCCGGCGCGAACGGCACGATGTTGCCGTCGCCGTGGACGATGCCCTCGAAGTACTGATTGGCATCGTGAATGAGCTCCTGGCGGGAGCTGCGCTCCTGCGGGGGCACCGGCTCGTCCCACACCGGGTCGAGTTTCTCGAGCGCATCGAAGGTGCCGTGAATGCCCGTCTGCTGCCGCACGACGTAGGTCTCGACCTGCGTGATTCGCCGCTCGCGCTCCTTCAAACGCACGTTCAGGAGCGCCGTCAGCCCGTTTTCCTTGACGGTGCCGTAGAAGGCCACCTGCTCGCTCGCCGGGTCCTCGATGTAGAACTTGAAGGTCCCGAGTCCATCGATCGTGCCCCAGAGCCCGTCCCCGAGCGACAGGCGGTTGGTGTTCTCCGTGAACTTGACGCCTGCAGCCGTGGGCAACCGTGCGGGATCATGGGCGACGAGCGCCGCGAGATACTGACCCATGAGCCCTTTGAGACAATCGCGGTCGCAGTCGCGGGCGTCCGCGGCGCGCGCCGCCGGAGCGCAGGCCGCGAGCAGCGTCACCCCCAGAATCATTGCGCCCGGGCCGGCGCGCATCGCAGTCAATGCGGACATCGCTCTCCCCTCCCGATCGGCAGAAGGGCCTAAGTTTAATCCACACGCGGGGTGGTGAGACGGCGGGTGGTAAGATCGGACGTCAACCGGGAGAGCCGCGATGGAACCGTTCGTGATCCAGCCGCACTTTCGACTGCAGGAATGGGTGGCTGAGGAAAAGGGCTACTTCAGCGCCGAGGGCCTCGAGTACGTCTTCCGCGAGGAGGTCCGCTCGACCGACGGCAAGATTCACGACCAGGGGGTGAAGGTCGGCGCGTACCAATCCCTGGAGTCCGGCCGGTCCTCCGACGTGAGCTGCGCCTGCCACTGGACGGTCAACGTCGCCGCCTCGCGCGGTCATGGCAAGCTCTACGGCGCAGCCTATTCGGTTGCGCCTGCCGGGATCTTCGTCGCCGCCGGCTCGGCAGTGAAGGACCCCTCCGACCTCGCCGGCGTGCCGATCTCCGTCGGCTATCAATCCGGCAGCCACTACTCGAGCTTGCAGGCGCTCGAGCAGTATCTGCCGCGCGAGCGGATCGCGCTGTCGTTCAACGACGGAATGCTGTTCAAACGCATGGAGCTCTTGATCGAGGGGCGGGTCCCGGCCGCGGCGCTGTTCAGCGGTCCGTACTACTTCGCCGAGCAGCTCGGATTCCGCAAGGTGATCGATACGACCTTCATGATCGCCACCATCGTGACCGGGGATCCCGATCCCGGGGATCTGAAGAAATACTTCGCCGCGCTGCGCCGCGCACAGCGCGACATCGACCTGCGGCCGGAGCTCTACACGCACTACTACAAGCGCGAGTTTCCGGTTCGCTACCACGCGGCGATGGACACGCGGCGCTGGGGACCGGGTGAGCGGCTGGTGTTCGAGCCCTACACGCAAGAGGCGTTCGATGCCTCACGCGACTGGATTGCGCAGCGCGAGATCTTCGCGCGCGGCGACCTGGGCTCGCAGCGGTACGAGCAGAGCGTCGTCAGCTGAGCTCAAGTGAAGATCGGGGCCGTCTATCCGCAGATCGAGCTGCGCGGGGACCCCGAGGCGGTGCGCCGCATCGGCACGGCGGTGGAATCGCTCGGCTTCGACTACCTTCTCGCCTACGACCACGTTCTCGGCGCGGTGCACGAGGGCCGCGACCCCAAGCTCACGGGGCCCTACACGGAGCGAGATCCCTTTCACGACCCGCTCGTGATGTTCGCCCACCTCGCGGCACTCACGCGGCGGCTCGAGCTGGTGACCGGTATTCTCATCCTGCCGCAGCGTCAGACCGCGCTCGTCGCGCGGCAGGCTGCGGACGTGGATTTGCTCTCCGGGGGACGCCTGCGACTCGGCGTCGGCATCGGCTGGAACTACGTCGAGTATCAAGCGCTCGGGCAGAACTTCAAGACACGCGGACGGCGCGAGGAAGAGCAGGTCGAGCTGCTGCGCAGACTGTGGAGCGAGCCCCGCGTCTCATTCGAGGGCGAGTTCGATCACATCGACCGCGCGTGCATCAACCCCCGGCCCGCCCGGCGCATTCCGATCTGGTTCGGCGGATTCTCCGAGGCGGTATACCGCCGTGCGGCACGCCTGGGTGACGGGTTCATCTTCACGGGCGACCTCGAGCGCGCCAAGGAAGGGTGGGTGCAGGTCGAGCGTGCGCTGCGCGAGCTCGAGCGCGACCCCCGTGAGTTCGGCAGAGAGCTCGTCATCGGGCGGCTCGACAAAGGTCCCGCGGAGGTCGCTTCGCGCCTCGAGTGGTGCCGCGACTGGGGCTGCACGCACGCCGCGATTCATACCATGGGCAGAGGGCTCGCGACCGCCGAGGCGCACATCGAGTTCCTGTCCGAGGTGCGGCGGCGCCTGGGCGACCCGAGGGCCCCGCCCGGTGCTCGGGCGTGCTAACGTGCGCGCCGATCCCGTCCCCTTCGGAGGCAATGTCCATGGCCACCATCAAGGTGCTGCAGAACGGCCCCTACCTCGTCCAAGGCGATGACGTGACTGCGGTCGACTGGAACGGCGCAACCTACACGGTCGCCAAGCGGCCGTTCGCGCTCTGCCGCTGCGGCGGGTCCACCACCAAGCCCTTCTGCGACGGCACCCACAGCCGGACGGGCTTCAAGGCCGCCGAGGCGGCGGTCCCGGGAAGCGTCGACCGGCCAGCGAAGAGCTGAAGTCGCCCGCGCACGCCCGCGCGAGCTCGCTGCCGCAGGCGTCCCCGGGGCTCAGCGGACGACGACGGCGAGCTCGAGGTGCGCCGGCCGCGGCACGATGCGGTAGGAG
>JASHUC010000041.1 GCA_030040235.1 Gammaproteobacteria bacterium
GATGAGGCCGAGCGCCAGCGCTGCAAAGGCTACCCCCAGGATGACCGAAGCTACGCGCGCCCAAAGGGCGACGCGATAGCGGCGTGGGAGATCATCGCTCGCGGGCGCAACCGGCATCGTGACCGCCGTGTCACTCGACCACATTCATCAGACCTCGTTTCCGATGAGCCGATGCTCGGAGGCACTCAGATTAGCGCCACCCCGGGGCGAAAATGATTATCCAGTTCTCAAGACCGATTGAGCGATGCCCCCTTTACCTCGACAGGGACTGGCGTGAGGAGTATGGCGGCCACCCCGAGCTGTGGGGTCCGAATATGACCCGCGGCATGACCCGCAAATCGTTGGCTCTCTACGACTACACCAACGGACGTCCCAACGGGTGCTGATGCGGAGGAACGATTCCGCTCGGCGCCCGCGCGCCAATGGAGCGCAAGGGCCAGGGAGAAGCCGAGCGCCACCGAAAGGAGCGCGACGAGAATCCAGGGCCGGCGCCCGCGGCGGCGCTTCAATGCTTCAATGGCCTCGGCCGCCAAGCGCTGCGCGGCCTCCTTGCGTGCCCGCTCGGCGCGGCGCGCGGGGCGCCCTCGAAGTCGATCGGTCAGCGCAGCTACGCTCGCCAGTCGCATTGCCGGGTCACCATCGGTCGCAGCGACGATATCCTCGCAAAGAAGCTCATCCGGAACGCCCCGCTCCCACCCGCACACGAGCGGACGGCGCAGATCTCCGACGGCGAGCTGGTAGAGCAGGATTCCGAGCGCAAAGACATCGCTCTGCGCGGTGGCGATGCCGCCGGCGAGCCGCTCCGGGGCCACGTAGAGTAGCGTTGCTGCCCCATCAGCCGTCACGCCCTCGGTAATCGCGTCGAGTTGCGTGATTCCGAGCCCCTGCAGTCGCTCGGGCTCGAGAAGCCGCGCGCTGCCGAAGTCCGTCAACCGCAGTTGCCAACCGCCATCGGCGCACTCGGAGACCAGGAGATTGGCGGGCTTGAGGTCCTCGTGCAGCACTCCGACGCTGTGGGCCGCGACGACCGCATCGGCCACTTGAAGGAAGAGCTCAATCCGCGCTTCCAATGCCAAGCTCGCCAGGTGCTGCGTGGCCCACTCGAGGAGACTCGTTCCGCCGTATGGGTACTCGAGGAAGAACGGGGCGGCGCTGAAATTCCAGTCGAGGAGCGGGACCAGATCGTTTCGCTCGCCGAGGCTCTTGCGCAAAACGCGCGCGAACGTTGCTTCGCGCTTGAGGGCCGCAAGTCCCTCCCCGTCCGCAGCGAACTTGTAGATCCGCAATTCGCACGTCTTCGCATTGCGGGCGAGCCACACCTCGCGGTTCGAGGATCGGCTCATGCGCAATACCAGGGTAAAGCTCTCGCGACGCGCGACCGCTCCGTCCTCATCCAATGCCAAGCTGCCGGTGAAGTGCCGGCCGACAGCTGTGCGTTCGACGGAGCCGGTGAGCCGGTAGCCCACCCGCGCGACGGTCACGATGCGCTCGGCATTCTCCTCACCCAGCGCACTTCGGAGCCGGGTGAGCGCCGTGTGGATGACGTGTCCGGCCGTCGGACGACCGTTCCACACCGCACTCTCGAGCTCGTTGCGGGTGACGACCTCCCCGGCGCGCCGGAGGAACACTTCGAGCACCTCGAGCGGCCGCCGCTGGATGTCGATTCGTTTTCCGGCAACCTGCAGCTCGAAGCGCCTCTCATCGAACTCGACGCTGCCGAACCGATAGCGATAGAGCGCCGACCGAGCCTCAAGCCCTTGAACACTCATAACGAGACCCCTCCGACCATCCGCAATGTCACGGATCGCAAACCCGGTGCATCGCGCTCCTCATCGAATGCACATTTCCGGTCACACCATGTTTCGCCCCGCCCGTCTCTTGCGGGAGCATCGCCGCATGCTTTTCTGAGCTTTCCTGAGGAGGCGAACGATGCAGTCTGCTACAGCTGCGCGGCCAACGCTCGATCGATGGACGCTCGATGAGGAGATCCTCGAGCTGAACCTCGAGCCGATCGCCTTCCTGGTTGCGCTTACGGAGCGCTGGGATGTCGAGCGGATTGACGCGGTTGAGCTCGAGTACCGGTGTTTTCTGCAGCTTGCGCGCGATTTCCCCGACCGGTCGATCGCCCCGAGCCGGGATGTCGACATATTCTGGCACTGCCACGTGCTGACCCTCGGACTGTACCTGGAGCATTGCCAGAAGCTGTTCGGGCGGCCGCTGCTCCACTATCCCTTCTCAGGCGCGCTCGGTGAAGCCGACGCGGCCCGCCAGCGCGCCCGCTTCGAAGACTCTCGCCGCCTCATGAGCGAGCTGCTCACTCGGGTGCGAAGCACCCATTTACCTAATCGATTGAAGGAGCCAAACCATGATCACGACGCTGGATCCCGCGCTCATCGTCTATCCGAACCGTCAGCAAATGCTCGACCTGATTAGGGCGCGGGATCTCGCCGCTGAAGATCGCCCCGATCAAGCCGACGAGCGATGCTCGGGCGCCGATGACACACCGATTCCGACCTGCGCTCCCTTATTCTAATAACCGTCCTGCACAGCCATTCAGATCAGCATCGGACCGGACAGTGCTGGAAGGGGCGCAAGGGATTGCGCCCCAACTCTCAGCGGGCCACCCGCAATGCCGCCTCGGATTGCCGTAACTGGGCCACGATCCAGGCGGGCGCACGGTTCTGCACCAATCCGTCCAGAGCTGCTTCCACCAGAGCCTTCCCCGAGGCTTCTTGCCCGAG
Source organism: Gammaproteobacteria bacterium (assembly GCA_030040235.1). Next base: position 2,742 of record JASHUC010000041.1, read on the forward strand.
CCGCATGAGAATTTGCCCCTTGAGCCCCTGGAGGCGCTCCGCCCAGTCGCCGCCAGCATCGGCAGCGGTAAGCGCGGAGGTCGTCAGTCCCGAAACGAGCGACCAGGCCCGTCGAGCCTCTCCTTGATCATTCAAGACCGCGGCGAGATAGAAGTCCGCAAACTGAGTAATGGGAGCATCCCGTCCCAGCACGCTCACGAGCACCGGTTGTGCTGCGTCGAGCGTCGCGAGTGCCGCGGCCGTATTTCCGGCGAGGTACTGAAGCGCGCCCAAGGTGGCCTCCGCTGCAAGCGTCGCCTGACCGTGATCTCCCAAGCACTTCTCCATGACGGCATGCGAGTGCACCTCGGCCTCGATTGCCTCAGTCCAGCGGCCTTCTGCCTGAAAGGCCGCAGACAGATGGTTCCACGCGAGCCCCGTGGGATAACTGTCCGCTCCGAGCACCCGGGTCGTCTCGGCGATGACCTCTTTCATGATGCCCTCGGCCTCCGGGTAGCGGCCGAGGTTCGCGAGGGCTAGACCATACTGCAGATGAGCCTTGGTCCAGTCTCGCACTCCCACGCGCTCGGGACTGTAGAAGGGGTCCATCAGGGGACGGAGAACCTCGATGGCCGCTGCGTTTCGGTTCAACCTGACATAGCACCACGCGAGATCGCCGCGGATGCGGATCAGCCAGAGAAGATCTCCCGGGGCGACGATCGCCCGCACACGCTCGGCCTGCTCATAAGAGACGAGCGCGCGCTCGGGGTGCATCTGCATGAGCGCCGTGCTGCCCCGGCTCCAGAGTGCGAGCAGTGCGAGCGACGAAGACTCACGAATTCGGCCGCCTGCATCCTGGTCGGCCCGGGCGAGGAGTGTCTCGGCGTCCCGATAGCGCGCGCGCATATCGAGCGTGATGACCAGGTAGTACTCCGCCTCGAGCGTCGAATCATTCTGGGCGCCGAGCTGCTTCTCGAGCACGCCGAGGGCATCCCGTTGCAGGGTTTCGGCCTTGGCAAAATCACTCTGGCCGTAGTACGCGCGCCCCAGGGCAAGCTCGATCGATGCCCGCGTGACGGGATCCCCGGTAAAGCGATCGTCCAGCCGGCGCTCGGCGCGCGCGAGCGCCTCGCGGATGCTCGTATCGTGAGTCGCACCAGGCGCGCTGGGATCACCGGCTCCGAGCACATCGTCGTTGAGAAAGGAGGCGATGGCCTCTGCCCGACGCCTTGCCGCCTCCGTCTCATGGTGTGCGCGCGTGAGCGAGCCCAGCATCCAGCTGGTGGACACGAGGCCGAGGGTGAGACTCACCAGCGCCGCGACGATCCATGGGCGCCGCGCCCGGGCTCGCAAGAGTTCCTTCTCGGCTCTTGCCGCCCGCTCCTGGGCAGCCGTCTCCCTGAGTTTCCTCTCCGTGCGCTCATCCAGATGCCTCAGCCGTCCGATGAGCTCATCGACGGTTCCGATCCTCAGGGCCGGATCACCGTCCGTCGCGGCCGCGATGTCCTCGCGCAGGAATTCGTTCGCGATCTCGCGCTCCCACCCCGAGACCAGCGGACGCCGGAGGTCTCCGACGACCAGCTGGTAGAGCAGGATCCCGAGCGAGAACACATCGCTCTGCGCCGTGGCAGCCCCGCCCGCCAGGCGCTCCGGCGCGACGTATTGGGGCGTCGCCGCGCCCACATCACTAATCACGCCCTGCGTGACGGTGAGACCGAGCTGGGTGATTCCGAGCCGCTGCAGGCGCTCGGGCTCGAGCAGGCGTGCGCTCCCGAAGTCGGTCACCCGCACTTGCCAGCCGCCGCCCGCACGCTCGGACACCAGCAGATTCGCCGGCTTCAAGTCCTTGTGGAGGATTCCGATGCGGTGCGCAGCGGCGATGGCCTCGGCCACCTGCATGAAGAGGTTCAGCCGCTCCCCGGGCTCGAGCTCCGAGACGTGCTCGGCGCCCCACTCGACGAGATTCACCCCGGCGTATTCGCATTCCAGGAAGAACGGCTGCGCGTCGAAGTTCCAGTCGAGCACCCGCACGAAATCGGGACGGTTGCCCAGACTCGCGCGCAGGACTCGGGCGAGGGTCGCCTCGCGCTTGAGGGCCGCAAGACCCTCTCCGTCGGCGCTGAACTTGTACACCCGCCGTTCGCCGGTCTTCGCGTGCCGGGCAAGCCACACCTCGTGGTGCAGCGATCGGCCCAAGCGGGAGAAGAGGACAAAGTTCTCCCGCCGCGCGACCGCGACACCTTCATCCAGCGCCAGACCGCTCGTGAAATGGCGCCCGACCGCCAACCGCTCGACCGGGCCGGTGAGGCGGTATCCGACGCGTGGCAGCGTGATCAGGCGGGCGGCGTTTTCCTCTCCGAGGGCAACGCGGACCTTGGTGAGCGCGCTGTCGATGACGTTCTCGACCGTTGGGCGGTTGTCCCACACCGCCTTCTGCAATTCCTCGCGGGTGACGATCTCTCCCGCGCGCCGCAGGAGCAGCGCGAGCACCTCGAGCGGTCGGCGCTGGACCTCCACCAAGCCTCCGCTGACCTTGAGCTCGAAGCGAGCCTCGTCGAATTCGGCACTCCCGAAGCGGTATCGATAGAGCGCAAAGCGCTCATCCCACGGCTGGATTTCCATGCTCAACGACCACCCCTATCCACTTAACTCCATGTTTTACTGATAAATGTTTAGCGGTTAGAAATTGGTGAGGACCAGATGAGGACAGGTGAGGCGATTTCGTGCTGGGGTAGGTCGTCGGCCCCGACGGCGAAGTGGGCAGCCACTTTGCCGGCGATTATCGCACCGCCTGGGCCGCGGCGAAAAGGACGGACGGATGCAGGTCACTAGCCCTAAGCCGGCAAAGCAAAACCCGAAAAAGAATGGGGAGCTCTCCATGCTCCTGATTGTGGCGGATGATCACGATGAGGGTCTCGAACTCTCGGTTCGGCGCGATCGATTTAAATGCGCGGAATTTTCTTATACGGTTGCCCCGGATGAGCGGAGCGGCATCGTGCTGCTTCTTCCGGACAAGCGTGCGCTGCGGGTGAGCAGCACCTCGGACGACTACGAGCGTGTTCGTAT
>JASHUC010000467.1 GCA_030040235.1 Gammaproteobacteria bacterium
GCGCGAACTCGTATTCGGCATCCCGCATGCGAAGTTCATCAATGCCGCATTCTCGTACTGGCTGCCGAGGGATAAAAACCGATTCAATGGCCCCGGACGTGGCGCCTGGTACGCCGCATTTGAATTGGAGACCGGTCTCGCGGAGGTGTCGTTTCACCTGGAACGCGAACTCACCAACGTAGGGGACTTCCATGCGACCGTCGAGTACGCCGAACTCTATGCAAGCTTCGTCGGTGACTTCGTGGATGCTCGAGGCATCGAGCCTACACCCGAGTTTCTCGATCCCAACCCCGAGAAGGGCTATCCGCCGGGCAATCAGTTTGCGGACGAGGTCCGCGCCGCCGGCCACTATGGCATCGTCTATCCGTCCGTACGAAAAGTTGGAGGGACCTGTGTGGTGGCGCTCGTCCCTCGCGCAGGGCTGTGTCGCGCGAGCGAGATGGACGGGCAAGCCCGGCCCTGACTACGAAGTCTTGTCAGGCTACGTTTGACGGGTGCTGCGCCGGCTTTCTCTTTGGACTGCCACTCCCCCGAATCAAAGAGGCGACGAATCCCGCCTCGCGGGCGTAGACTCGGCTGCGCGCGAACGGCCGCGCGGCTCGGAAGGGGGAGCCCCGATGAACAGACGCACGTCACTCATCGCAGTCCCAGCACTGCTTGCAGCCGCACTGGCCTGGGGCTTGGTCCCGAGAGCAGCTCTTGGCCAGGAAGCCTCGAGCGGCACGGCGTGCGCCGCGCTCGCAACGTCCCACATCGACGCGCACGTGACGATCGCCTCGGCGCGCGAGGTGGCTCGCTCCTCGCACCCCGAATCCGGGCTCGCCGGCGAACCAGGGCCGCCCGGCGGCGCGGCGCTGCCGCCCCTCCCGGCGCTGCCCGCGTACTGTGAGGTGAGTGCCGTCATCACACCCGTGCGTGGCTCGAGGATCGGGGTCGTCTATCGCCTGCCCGACGCCGAGCATTGGAACGGGAAGCTTCTCGGACTCGGCGGAGGCGGATGGGCCGGCAACGTGACCCTGCGCGCAGCAGCGCCAGGGCTCGCCGAGGGATACGCGACGGCGCAGACCGATGCGGGACATTCGACCCGCTCCGTCTGGGATACCTCGTGGGCGGCGAATCCACCGAGCATCGTGGACTTCAGCTACCGCGCGATCCATCTGATGACGACGGTCGGCAAGACGCTCGTCAGTCGCTACTACGGCCATGCACAGACCCGCGCTTACTTCCAGGGCTGCTCAACCGGCGGCCGCCAGGCGCTCATGGAGGCGCAACGGTTCCCCGGTGACTACAACGGAATCGTCGCGGGCGCTCCGGTCTACAACCTTCTCACCCAAACGACGGGCCTGCTCCGCAATCAGGCGTTCTCCGCGCCGGGCGCGCGGCTCAGCGCAGCTCAGCTCGAGCGTCTGAATCGGGCGGCGCTTGCGGCCTGCGATGCGGCGGACGGCGTCGAGGACGGCATCGTCACCGACCCGCGGGCGTGCCACTTCGATCCCGGCACGCTCGAGTGCCGGAGCGACGACTCCTCTCCCGGCTGCCTGAGCGCGGCGCAAGTTGCCGCGGTCCGGGCGGTGTACGCGGGCGTGAAGACTTCCGACGATCACGTCGCCTCCTATCCCCTTGCGCGCGGTAGCGAAGCCGGATGGTCACGATTCCTCTCGGTCGAGCGCCCGGCCGCATCACGGGCCGCCCCCGCGTCACCGGCCGGCCGGTCCGGCGTCGATGCGGGCGGCGGTATGGGCGGGCTGCGGCAGGCGCTGTTCGGCGACCCGAATTTCAATCTCGCCGCCTTCAATGCCGACAGGGATCTGCGTACCGTGCGGACGAGCGCGTTTGCGAAGCTCTACGAGGCGGGTGATCCCGACATCGCTCCTTTCCTGGAGCGCGGCGGCAAGCTGATCATCTGGCACGGCTTCTACGATCCGGGCCCCAGTCCGCTCGGCACCATCAGCTACTATGAGCGCATGCGCCGGGCGACCGGGGCGAAGGTGAAGAATGTCGCAGCCAGCGTGCGCCTGTTCATCCTCCCCGGCGTCTACCACTGTGGGGGCGGACCGGGCGCAGACCGCTTCGACTCACTCGGTGCGATCGATGAGTGGGTGGCGCACGAGAGGCTCCCGGAGCACCTCGTGGCGACACGGCGCGACGGTAAACTCTCGCGCCCGGTGTGCCCGTATCCCGAGCTCCCGTACTACGGAGGGCACGGTGATCCGAATGCCGCGGGGAGCTTCGCGTGCCGGACGAGCCCCGAGGGACGATGAACCTCAAGGTTTGCGGAGGATGAATTCGCGATTCACGGCAGGGAGCCCTCGGAATCGCGCGCCATCTAATACCCTACGGTGAAGCGTTTGCCGATGAAGCGGGGATGCTCGGCTTCATCGACGGTGGCTACCGCAAGATCGGCGATATTGATCACGCTTTGGCCGTTCGCATCGCGTACCAGCTCGGTGGTCGAGACGCGGTATTTGCCCGTGCGATGGGGCTGCGGCGGCGCGTGCATCTTCCAGCCCTGAATATTCTGCGGAGGCGTAAGCACCGTCCAGCGAATGTGGCTCGCCCGGTAGGTCTGCAAAGCGAGCAGGTGTCCGAAGATGATGCCATACATGGGACTGCCGGCCGGAAGATGCATATGCGCGAGCATCGCTTCCCGGGTCTCATACATGGTCGGGGCGCCACCGATCTGAATGACGTGCGGACTATCCGGTACGCCCGTGTAGGCTTCCACGGCAATCTTCGCCGCCCGCGCGGATACCGAGTCCTCGGGTACATTGTCTTTGCCGTCACCGAGCACCGAGATGATCACCGCATCCGCACCCCGCGTAATGCGCTTGAAACTGTTGAGGCTGGTGACATCGCCCGCAACGGCGGAGTAGTGCGGGTTGGCGATCTTGAGCTTCGTCGGATCGCGAGCCACACCCACGACAGTGTCTCCGCGCCTTAGCGCCTCCTCTGCAATGACGCTGCCGATCGCGCCCGTTGCTCCGAAAATGACGATCCGCTCGCCCCTCGCAGCTGCAGACCCGGTAGCCACCACCAGCAGGAGCACCAGTCCACTGCGGCACAGTACGTCACTCATCCGGTTCATTGTCCGATTCCCACATTGACCGCGAGCGCCACGCTGTTCACGGCGGTCCGACGCCCCTCCAGCGGGTAGTGGGTCAGTTTGCCGTCCGGACGTCCCGGGATGACTGACCGCCCATCACATGGTACTCTCTGCTCATGCCTAACCGCTCAAGCAAGCGCCCACGGGACTTTAACCAGCTCGCCAAGCTCGTCACCGACCTTGCCACTGGGCAAGTCGAATTGCCCAAGACAGAGGAAGGCAAAAACGCTGCCGCCGTCGCTCTTGGGCGGAGGGGTGGCCTTATTGGCGGCCGACGCAGAGCGGAAAATCTATCAGAAAAACGTCGCCGACAGATCGCGACGAATGCCGCCAAGGCACGGTGGGGGAAGGGGGGCGATGAGGGTTCTAAGAGCAGATGATTACATCCATGCCATTTTGAGCAAGGGGAATGCGGAGCTGGCGCAGCACATGGCGGCGGACGTAATCGCCATAAAGTCCCCGATCGTTGACGGACTCGACACTGTAATCCGTCAAGAAATAGAGGCCATTCAAGACCGTCCGAACCCGCCGCGCAGACCGAGAAAGTTGTGCGTGCTGATCGAGACGACCGGCGGATACATCGAAGTAGTCGAGCGCATCTATAGCGTTTTTCGGAAGCACTATAGAAGCGTTGTTTTCGTCGTGCCGAACTTCGCCTATTCGGCGGGCACCGTATTGGTCCTCTCGGGCGACGCGATTTACATGGACTACTACTCGGTCCTCGGACCCATCGATCCCCAATATCAGATGGGCGACGGGCGCTTTCTGCCGGGTCTGGGGTATTTGCACAAGTTTAAGGAGCTGACCGACATCGTGAACGCTGCGGAGGACCCGAAAAAGGTGCGGGCGCAGCTTTCATACTTGCTTGAGAATTTCGAGCCGGCAGTCCTGTTTTTCTTGGAGCAAGCGAAAAATCACTCACTGACGTTGCTTAAAAAATGGCTTCCGAAGCACAAATTTAAACATTGGAAAGTGACCAAGACTCGCAGGGCAAAAGTTACGCCGACAATGAAGCGGCAGCGAGCGAGCGACAT
>JASHUC010000468.1 GCA_030040235.1 Gammaproteobacteria bacterium
GATCCCCTCGTCGAAGGTGCTGTCCTGCCGGCCGAGCGCATAGAACTTCATGAGCGTCGCCACGTCTGCGGGCGTCGCGAAGCCCCGGTAGGCATGGCGGGCGAGCGCCTCGGCAATCTTCTGCGCGCAGGGCAGCTCATCGCTCGGCTTCGCGGGACGGCAGAGGAATATCCGCTCGCGGCTCGGCGTGTCGGTAGCCTCGGTGGCCTTCAACGGCCCGTCGATGCGCACCCGGCCGATGTGCGGATAGAACGTGAAGCCCGGGATGCCACCCGTTTCGATCGTGCTGCGATCGAAATGGCGGTTCATGTCGAGTCCCGGGGCGTAGTCCGTCGCGAGGAAGGTCACACCGATACGGTGCGGCCCGGCCGTGACCGGCAGGCTCACATCGATCGTGCGCAGCTGCCCGGCCTGGGGGTCGGGATGGCTCTCGTCGGCGGGGTCCTCGAATATCCGCGTGACGTGCAGCGCCTTGTCCCAGTTCACCTGCGCGACGCGCTTGTCGTCGAGATAGATCAGCAGCTGCTCGCCCTTCACATCCCCGAACGGGCGGAAGTTGCCCATGTTGCCGAGGTTGACGGCGAAGATCTTGAAGGTATACGTGCCGTTCGCGGGGAACTCGCGACGGATGAGCAGGCCCCCGCGCGTGCCGAAGGGCAATCCCGCGACCTGGTAATCCTGGGTCGCATCATCGGCGACGGAGTAGTTCACCTCCGTCGGGGTGGTCTCCGTGCCGATCGCGAGCCGGCTGATACGAGCGGCTGCCGACAGATACGCCTCGAGCAGCGCCGGAGAGAGCGTGAGTGATCCGGCCTGATTGTCGAAGCCGTGGCTCGAGTCGTCGGAGGGCAGGAACTTCGAGGCGTCGATATCGAGCGTGAGCAGGTCGCGAACGGCGTTCTGGTACTCGGATCGGTTCAGGCGATGCAGCCGCGGCATCGAGAGATTCGGCTTCGCGTGCGAGTCGATCTCGCCCTCGAGATTGGTCGCAAAGGTGCTCACCGTGGCGATGTCGGGACGCGGCTTGCCGGCGGGGGGCATCATCCCGGCGCGCAGCTTCTTCAGCATGCGCTCGGTGAGCTGGGCGTTCATCCACGCCTGGCCGGGGTTGTAGGTCTCGAATTCGATTCCGCCTGCCCAGTCGTCGAAGTTGTGGCAGACGCGGCAGTACTTATCGAGGAGATGCTGCTCCGCAGCAACCGACAGTTGGGGTGCCGCCGCGGTGCTGACCACGGGCACGAGGGCGCCGCTGGCGATCAACGCCAACAAAAGGGTCCCCCGGATCCAACGTGGCGAGACGAGCGCTCGCGCCTCCAAACCCCTCAACTTGACACCTCTCGGAGCACGCGGTGTGACACGAGCTCCAACGGCTCAGAAGGCCCCCTGAACGCGATCGCCCCACGGGCGATCAGCGACGTAGCGTCCTCGCTGTCAAGACCCGTTGAGGTTACAACAGGTGCGCAACCGAAAGCCATTCTCAGAAGGACAAACGCTTAGTACGATCTGTGAAGCGGGTGAGCGCGAACAGCGTCTCATCAGGAGGGGGCTATGTTCAGTCGGATTTCGACCCACCGTGGACTTGGCATGGGTCTCGGGGCCGCGCTGGCGGTCGCGATGCTCGCGGGCGCCGCGACGGTGGCGGCCGACGATTTGCAGACGGCGACCGCGAGCGGCACGAGCGCGAGTGCCGCCCCGCCACCGGCGCCGCCCGCCCGCCCGCGCCGGCCCGAGAGACCCTGGCGGCCGACCACCTTGTTCAACAGCGGCGACCCGACGCTTGCGCTCACGCCGCCGCTCGGAGGCGCGCGCCAAGCCCCGCCCGGCTCGGCACCTCCCAATCCCGACCCGCACAACCTCGAAGGCGTCTGGTGGCTCCAGGGCTACGAATACCTGCTCGGCCCGGCGCCCGGTGTCCCACCGCCCCTCAAGCCGAAGTACATGAAGTTGCTCGAGGAGCGCATCCGGGCGAAAAACCGCGGCACTCCCGAGGCCGACACCGAGACGCAGTGCCTCTCGCACGGTATGCCGCGTTTGATGGAGAGTCCGTATCCGATCGAGATCGTGCAGACCCCGGGCCGCATCACCTTCCTGCACGAGGTGGCGCACGAGGTGCGGCGCATCTACATGGACCGGGGCCATCCGACGCACGTGAAGCTGAGCTTCCTCGGCGACTCGGTCGGCCACTGGGAGGGCGACACGCTGGTCGTCGACACCATCGGTCTCGATGACCGGCCGTTCCTCGACGACGAGGGCAGCCAGCACTCGACCCGGCTCCACATCATCGAGCAGTACAAAAAGATCAATGGTGGAGCGGATCTCGATCTGGTCATCACCGTAAAGGATCCGGTGACCATGGAACACCAGTACAGCTATCACCGTGTCTATGCCTGGCGCCCGGATGTGCGCCCGCAGGAGTACATCTGCGAGGAGAACAATCGCAATGCGCCGGTGAACGGCATCACGGTGGCCAAATGAGCGGCACAGGACGGACCGGTGCAGGCCGCAGGCGCGCTGCTTGGCTAGGTGCAGCGCTGCTCGCGGCGGTGCTCGCACCCCTGATGCGCGTCGCCGCAGCCGCTCCGCCCGATCTCACGGGGGTGTGGTCGGTCGTCAACCCGCCCCATGCGCTCAAGACGCTCGACGGTACGCTGCCTCCCTTGAGGCCCGAGGCGCAGGCGGTCTACGAGCAGCACCTCAAGGCCGCTGCCCATGGGGATCGGTCCTTCGACGGCATGAACCGCTGTCTTCCCCCGGGACTGCCGCGGTTGATGTTCGTGAAGGAGCCCTTCGAGATCCTGCAGAAGCCCAAGGTCATCTACTTCATCTTCCAGCTCAACAGGCTCCCACGCCGCGCCTACGTCGGGGAGAAGCTGCCGGTCGATCCCGACCCGCACTGGCTCGGCTATTCCGTCGCGCACTGGGACGGCGATGCGCTCGTGATCGAGTCGGCCGGATTCAACGATCTGACCGTGCTCGACGATGCAGGAATGCCGCACTCCGAGGACCTGCACCTGACCGAGCGCTACGAGCTGAGCCACGACGGCAAGTACCTGCATGCGCTCTTCACAATCGATGACCCCAAGACGTTCACGCACCCGTGGAGCACCGCGGCCGAGTTCGTCAAGCGGCCGGGGTACGAGATTCCCGAGGAGGTTTGCATGGACAAGCTATTGAAGCGGGAGCGTCACCGGACGCAGTGATCGGCCGCGCGACAGTGAGCTCCTCGGCACTCTCCAAGGCACGCCTCGCGCGCCTGCACGGCATCCTCGCCGCGTACGTCGACTCCGGTGAGTTGCCGGGCGTTGCGACGCTCGTCGATCTGCGCGGCGAGGTGCACGTCGATGCGATCGGCCTGAAGACCGTGGGCCGGGCGGATGCCATCCGCCGCGACACGATTTTCCGCATTGCTTCCATGACCAAGCCGATCACGGCGGCCGCGGCGATGATTCTGGTCGAGGAGTGCAAGCTGCGGCTCGATGAGCCCGTCGACCGGTTGCTGCCCGAGCTCGGCAACCGCGCGGTGCTCAAACGAATCGACGCCCCGCTCGAGGAGACCGTGCCGGCCCATCGCCCCCTCACGCTGCGCGATCTGCTGACCTTCCGCATGGGCTTCGGCATGATCATGGGACCGCCGGACGTGTATCCCATTCAGAAGGCGGTTACCGCAGCGCAACTCATGGGACTCAAGCCGGCCCCGCCTCACACTCCGGACGAGTGGGTGAGAAAACTCGGCGAGCTGCCGCTCATGTATCAGCCGGGTGAGCGCTGGATGTACCACACCGGCTCGGACGTGCTCGGGGTGCTCATCGCGCGCGCCTCGGGCAAGCCGTTCGAGAGCTTTCTGCGGGAGAGGATCTTCGAGCCTCTGGGAATGAAGGATACCGGCTTCAGCGTCCCGGCCGCGAAGCTCGAGCGGCTCGCCTCGTGCTATCAAACGAACCCCAAAACTCGCGCGCTCGAGCTGTACGACCACGCGAGCGACAGCGCCTGGGCGTCGCCGCCTGCCTTCCCGGCTGGAGGCGGAGGACTCGTATCCACGCTCGACGATTACGCCGCGTTCGGCCGGATGATGTTGAACGGCGGCAGGCAGGGCAACGAGCGCATTCTCTCGCGCGCATCGGTCGAGACGATGACGGCGGACCAGCTGTCCGATCAGCAGAAAGCTACGGCAAGCTTTCTGCCGGGATGGTTCGAGGCACGGGGGTGGGGATTCGGTGTCTCGGTCGTGACGCGCAGGGACAGCATCGCCACATCGCCCGGCCAGTTCGGGTGGGGCGGTGCGTTCGGGACCTCCTGGATCTCCGATCCGCGCGAGGATCTGGTGGCCATCCTGATGACTCAGTGCATGGATTTTCCGCCGCGGCCGGCGAGCGTCCGTGCCGACTTCCTCACCTGCGTTTATCAGGCCATCGAGCCCTGAGCCTCAGCGCGGTAATCGTACCGCCGTCTCGAAATCCTTCCCCTTGCAGCGGCAGTTGCGCGCTCTGCAGAGCGCGCAATACAACCTCGGCGCAATCGCTGCGAGGCGGCCTCGCGGCCCATAGATCCGAATGAAGAACCGGGCCGGGATCTCGCGCGTGTGCTCACAGCAGCGGCAGTGGACGCATAGCGCCCACGCCCCATCGTAGTCTCCGAGCGAGCGAACCTTCTCCGTCGGGACGGGCATGCCCGCTAGGGTGCTATCGGGCGCGGATGCCGTCCATTCAGTGCGGTACGCCGGCAGCTCCTGTATACCTTCCTTGAGCTGCGGCGGGTCCGCGCTTGCGGGCGCCGTACGCCCGTCCTCGCCTCGAGGGGTACTCGCACGCTCGGAGGGTGTACACTCGTTTGCGGGGCCGACTTCATGCTGGGTCTCGCCACATTTTCCAAGCTCCTCGGAAACCCGACGCGGCACTTTCTGCCGAGCGGGGGAGAGGAGCCCGGCGTTCCACGGGATTCACGCCGTGCGGCGCTGGTGGGGCTGATCGTGACCCTGCTGCTCGTCGTGGGTGGAGTGGTGCTCGTGCACGTGCTCGGCCGCGCTGCCCGGTTGCAGGATTGTGTCATGTCCGGGCGCACCAACTGCGCGCCGATCGACGCGAGCGACTCGGGGCGCTGATCCCCACGCCACGCCGCGGTCAGCTCACCGCTCGAGCCTCGAGGACACAGAATTCGGAGCGCGTCGGGACGACCCGGGTGAGCGCAAAACCGGCCGCCGCAAGCAGCGTGCGGTACTCGTTCTCGGTGCGCTCGACACCGCCGGTTGCGACCATCATGTTGATGTCGCCGTAGATGACGCTCGCCGGCTCGTGCGCCGGCTCGATGCGCTCCGGCACGATCCGCTCGATGATGAGGATCACGGCACCGGCGGCCGCAGCGCGTACGTTTCGCAGGATCTGCAGGCAGTCGGCATCGTTCCAGTCGTGGATGATGTATTTGAGCAGGTAGCAATCGGCGCCTGCCGGCACGGACTGGAAGAAATCCGTGGCGAGAAACCGCGCGCGCTCGGCGACGCCGCTCGCACGCAGAAACGCAATCGCCTCCGGCTCCATGTACGCAAGGTCCGCGGTGGCGCCGTCGAGTCGCGGATAGCTCTGCAGCAACACCGAGATCAGCGCGCCGTATCCACCCCCGAGGTCGATCACGCGGCGAAAGGCCGAGAAATCGTAGGCCTGAGCGACCGCCCCTGCGATCTGCAGCGTCTGCTCCACCATGGAGCGATTGAGCACCGCGGCCTCCTCCGGCCGCTGCGCCATCGACTGGAAGCCCTCCCGCCCGCCGTGCGCCCAGGCGGCACCCGTTCGCACCGTCTCCCCGAGGTGCGCAAGAGCGGCCCACGTGCGTGTGCCCCAGTGCCGCGCGAGCGCCGCGAGCGAGTCCGCCGAATCCGTGCGCAGAAACCGGCCGGATTCGGTGAGCTCGAACCGCCCGCCGCCGCAGTCGTTGCACAGACCGAGGGTGGCGAGCGCCCGCAGGAGGCGGAAGGTGGCGCGCGGATGGATGCCCGCGGCGCGCGCGATATCGGCGGCGCTCGTCGGGCCCGGTCCGAATCGATCCGGAATCCCGAGCGCAACGGCGGCGTGGATCGCCTGGGTGCTCCAGCAGCGGGTGATGAGCGATGCCGTCGCGGTGCGCACCGCCTGCGGTGCCTCGCCCTGCGCCTGCGGCGCGCTCACGTGTGATGGATCGTTTTGGTGACGAGGCAGGCTGCGAGGCCCTCGGGGCCGTCCTCGGAGCCGTGGCCGCTTTCCTTCACGCCCCCGAAGGGGGCATCGGGCGCGGCCATGGCGACGGTATTGATGCCGACCAGCCCCGCCTCGATGGCATCCCCGATCAGCATGGCGCGCTTGGCGGATTCGGTGAAGGCATAGGCGGCGAGGCCGTACGGGAGGCGATTGGCCTGCTCGACGGCCTCATCGAAGGTCGCAAACGGCGTGATGACGGCGACCGGTCCGAAGGGCTCCTCGTTCATGATCCGCGCGGTGATCGGAACCTCCGAGAGCACGGTCGGCTGCCAGAAAAAGCCCTCCCGCCCGTAGCGCTCGCCACCGGTGTGTAGCTTTGCTCCGCAGGCGACTGCATCGCGCACGAACTGCTCCATCGCTGCCGGACGACGCGGGTTGGCCATGGGTCCCATCTGGCTCGCCTCCAGCAGGCCGTCTCCGACGCGGACCTTGCGGATCCGTTCGTTGAAGGCCTCGACGAAGCGCTCATAGATGCCCTGCTGCACGTAAAAGCGCGTCGGCGAGACGCACACCTGTCCGGCGTTGCGGCACTTGCCGGCCGCGAGCAGCTCGACCGTGCGGCCGAGGTCCGCATCGTCGAACACGATGACAGGGGCATGTCCCCCGAGCTCCATCGTCGTGCGCTTCACCGTCGCGGCGGCGAGCGCCAGGAGCTGCTTGCCGACAGGAATCGAGCCGGTGAAGGAGAGCTTGCGGATGATGGGCGAGGCGAGCAGGTGCCGCGAGACCTCATCGGGTACGCCGAACACGAGCTGCACGACCCCGGCAGGCAGGCCGGAATCAACGAGCGCCCGAACCACCTCGATCGCGGAGCCGGGGGCCTCCTCGGCCGGCTTGAGGATCACCGAGCATCCGGCCGCCACCGGGGCGCCAAGCTTGCGGCCGGGATTGCCGATCGGAAAATTCCACGGCGCAAAGGCAGCGACCGGTCCGACCGGCTCCTTGAGGACCATGGACCGGCTGCCCGTCGGGCGCACGAGTACGCGCCCATACGTCCGGCGGCACTCCTCGGCGTAGAACTCGAAGAGGTTCGCCACCATCTGCAGCTCGAGGCGCGCCTCCCCGACGGTCTTGCCTTCCTCGAGCGTTGCGACCTGCGCGATGTGATCGGCCCTCTGGCGCAGGAGCTGCGCTGCGCCCCGCAGCACCCGTCCGCGTTCCTCGGTCGTTGACCGCTTCCACTGCCGAAAGCCCCTCTCGGCCGCCTGCAATGCGCGATCGAGATCGGCGGGCTCGACGAGCGGAAGCTCCCCGAGGGTGCCGCCGGTCGCCGGGTTGACGACGCGGTGCAACCGGCGCTGGCCGGCACCGATCCACTCGCCATCGATGTAGAGCTTGAGTTGCGGATAGGAAGTCATGGTCGATCCTCGCAGCAGGAAGGGATTTTAGCAGCTTGATCTTGCCGCCCTGCCGCAAGGGGGCGGTATGCTGCGCTGCAACGTGCCGCCTGCGTCTCGGTTGCGCACGCTCGATTGCCGGCCTCTGCAGCAGCCGTGATGCAGCTCACGGCGTGCGCCTGCGTGTCCCTGCACCTTCGTACTCGCCCCCGGTGCATCCCTCGAGCTCCGAGGCGTTACGGCATCCGCAAGAGGTCCCCGACGCCTCATGGCCAAGGTTCCCGTCCACGAACTGCGCAAGCTGATACTGCCGCTCGAAACGGCGGTCGATGCGGTGCTCGAGCTCGACAGCGAGCAGGGCGGCTCGCTGGCCTTCGGCACGATCCTCGCGGCGAGCATCGAATCGGGGGCTGAGCCGGGTCTCGCGCTCGCGGTGCAGCGGCGCGGGTCCGAGTCCACCGAGCAGCGCAAGTTCACTCTGCCGATTCTCGCGGCGGCATTCATCCGCTACTGCTGGAAGTGCCGCATTCCCTTGCCGCGCAACGGGTCCAAGCGGATCGAGATTGCACCGGAGGGATTCGTGTTCACGATCGAAGGGACCGTCGAGGTCATTCGCCGCCACGGGCCGTTGCCGCAGCAGCTCTCATCGAGCCGCATGGGATCGCCGCAGTCCGCGCCGCAGCCGGCTGCCGAGCCCCCGGCGCAAGGGTCGGCCCCGCCGCAGCCCGCACCGCCTGAGGCGCAACCCGTCCCGGCTGCGGCGCAGGCGACCGAGGCGCCGGCTCCTCCGGCTCAGCTCCAACAGGCACCCGAGCCCGAACAAGCCGTCGCCTGAAGGCGCCCGCGTGCCTCACGGGCCGCCGCCGATGCTATCCTTCGGCGCCCTATTCTCTCGGACTTCGGCGCATCCACATGGACAAACCCCGGAGATCTGCGCCGATTCGCCCCGTCGTCGGCCGCTGATCGCACCTCTCGATGAACCGTCTGGCACGGAGCCTGGCTGTGCCGCAGATCCTGCGGCTCCTTTCCGACTCCCAGGGGCAGTACCGCATCGGCTTCGTGCCCGCCGCGCTCGTCGTCGCGCTCGTGGCAGCGATCAATTTTCTCGGCGACCTCGGCAAGCCCGCCGCGCCCATCTGGGACGAGAGCTACTACCTGACGGCCGCGCAGCGCTACGAGCAACGCATCGCCCAGTTCGCAAGCCATCCACCCCTGGGCCTCGCCCTCATCGCCGCCGGCGATGCGCTGCTGCATCCGAAT
>JASHUC010000469.1 GCA_030040235.1 Gammaproteobacteria bacterium
GAATCGGCCTGCAGGACGTGGTGGCGGCGATTTCCAACGCCAACGCGAACGCCCCGAAGGGCGGGATCGACGTGGGACCGCAGCGGTACCAGATCTATACGAACGACAATGCGCGCGACGCAGCGGCTTACCGGAACCTCATCATCGCGAGCCGCAACGGCGCGGTCGTGAGGCTGAGTGATGTGGGGACCGTGACCGACATGCAGGATGGGGCCACTCAGAACATTCGCACCTATGGAATCTACAACGGTAAGGCGGCCATCACGGTTCAAGTTCTGAAGCAGCCGGGAGCCAACATGATCGACGTAGTCGATCGGGTGAAGGCCGCTATCCCGGAGCTGAAGGCCTCGATCGATCCCAACATCGATCTGGAGGTCACCTCCGATCGCTCCGTGACCATTCGGGGCTCGCTCCACCAGGTCGAGCAGACGCTCCTCATCTCGGTGGCGATGGTCATTCTCGTCGTCTACATCTTCCTCCACAGCCATCGTGCAGCGATCGTCCCGGCGGTCGTCGTGCCGGTTTCCCTCGTCGGCACCTTCGGCGCGATGTACCTCCTCGACTACACGCTCGATAACTTCTCGCTCATGGCGATCACGGTCGCCACGGGGTTCTTGGTGGATGATGCCATCGTCGTGATGGAAAACATCATGCGGCACATCGAAGCGGGCATGTCCCGCACGCGCGCCGCGCTTTACGGCGCGCGCGAAGTGGGCTTCACCGTGCTGGCCATGAGCCTCGCGCTGTGCGCGGTCTTCATTCCGTTCGAGTTGATGGGCGGAATCATCGGGCGGCTGTTCGGCGAGTTCTTCATCACGCTGTCGGTGGCGATCCTCATCTCGCTCGTGCTCTCGCTCACCACGACGCCGATGCTCTGCTCGCGGCTGCTGCCGAATTTACTCCGAGTTCGGCAGCGCGCAGCGGCCAGCTTGGCACGGGCACACTGGTTCGATCGGTTCTTCAGCGTGCTTCGCCGCGAGTACGAGCAGTCGCTTCCCTGGGCATTGCGTCATCCGATGAGCGTGCTCGCACTGCTTCCGGTCGTGATCGCACTCAGCCTCTTTCTGATCGTGATTGCACCGAAGGGCTTTTTCCCGCAGCAGGATACCGGCCAGCTGCAGGGAGGTTTGCGCGCCGACTCGTTCGCGTCGTTCTCGCTCGTCAAGAGCAAGCTGAACGAAGTGGCGAAGATCATCCAGGACGACCCCGCCGTGGACAGCGTGACCGGCTCCGTCGGGGGCGGGTCGTTTTGGAACGGAAACGGCGTGAGCGCGAGCGTCAACGTCACGCTCAAACCGCGCAACGAGCGCAGCGCCTCGGCCGACGACGTCCTGGCGCGGTTGCGGCCGCAACTCGCCAGGGTCACAGGCGTCCAGACCTTCCTGCAGTCGCAACAGGACATCGGCGGCGGCGGGGGCGGCCGCTCTGCCAACGCCCAATACCAATACACGCTGCTCGGTGATAACTTGACCGAGCTTCGGACGTGGTCCGACAGGCTGCGCGTCGCGCTGCAAAAGGTGCCAGAGCTGACCGACGTCGATACCGATCTGCAAGCGGGAGGACTCGAGGCGGATCTGGTCGTCGACCGCGACACGGCTTACCGCCTGGGACTCACGGAAGCTCAGATCGACAGCGCGCTCGGCGATGCCTTCGCGCAGTCCGAGGTCTCGACGATCTACAATCCGTTCAGTCCACAGCAGTATCGCGTCGTGATGGAAGTGGCGCCGCAGTTCTGGCAGAGCCCGGAGGTATTGAAGGACCTCTGGTTGAGCACCTCCGGCGGTCCCGTGAGCGGCACGCAGCTGACTCAGGCCGTCGCGGGCACGACCAGCTTCAGCGGCACCACCTCCAGCACCGCCACCGCCGTTGCGGAAGACCTGGCCCGCAATCAAGCCCTCAACTCCCTCGCCAATGCGGGACGAGGCAACACCTCGACCGGTGCGGCGGTCAGCGTGAGCGCCGAAACGCTCGTTCCTTTCTCGGCCTTCAGCCATTTCGAGACCGGCACCGCGCCGGTGAGCGTCAACCACACGGGCACATCCGCTTCCACCTCCATTGCCTTCAATCTGCCCGAGGGCGTCTCGCTCGACGAAGCGATCGCAGCCATCGAGCGCACCATGAATCAGATCCACGTTCCGGCGAGCATCCACGGAGGCACCTACGGCGAGGCCTTCCTCTTCCAGCAAAGCGCGAATCGCTTTCCGCTCATGGCCCTCGGAGCGATTCTCGCCATCTACGTCGTGCTCGGAATACTCTACGAGAGCTACGCCCATCCGCTGATCATCTTGTCGACGCTGCCCTCGGCCTGGCTCGGGGCGCTGCTCGCCCTGTTGGTCACCGGTACGGAGCTCAATATCGTTTCCGTCCTCGGCATGATCATGCTGACCGGGATCGTGATGAAGAACGGCATCATGATGGTCGATTTCGCACGGGATGGAGAGCGTACGCTTGGGCTCGATCCGCGCGCCGCGATTACCCGGGCGTGCTCGCTGCGCTTTCGCCCGATCATGATGACGACCTTTGCCGCGATCGCCGGCGCCCTGCCGCTCGCGATCGCCTGGGGTGAGGGGACCGAAATGCGGCGGCCGCTCGGCATCTCAATCGTGGGCGGCCTCATCGTCAGCCAGATGCTGACGCTTTATACGACACCTGTGGTTTATCTTGCCGTTCACCGGCTCCAGCGGTTCCTCCGGCGGCTCTTCGGACGCGGTCAACAATCGCCTGAACCCATCACGCCGCCCTTGGGGACCGGCGGCACCAACGCACAGGTACGCGCATGATTCTCCGAGCTCACAGACGTGCAAGCGTGGTCGTGCGCGTTGCCACACTCACCGGTCTCATCCTGCTCGCGGCGGGCTGCTCCGTCGGTCCCGACTACAAACGGCCGCCCGTCCTGAGCGCCGCGGCATACAAGGAGCAAAGCGGGTGGAAGCCTAGCGAGCCCGCCGACGTCCTCCAGCGCGGCCCGTGGTGGCAGATCTTCAATGACGATGTGCTGAATCGGCTCGAAGCTCAGGTCAACTCGTCGAACCAGACCGTTCAGTCGGCTGTGGCGGCCGTCGATGAGGCTCGGGCGATGGTCCGCGAGGCGCAGGCGAGTTTCTTTCCCACGATTTCCTTGAGCGCCTCGCGGACGAAGACCGGCGAGGGACTCGGCGCATTGGGTATCGAAACCACGGGAACCACGGGAGCTCTGGGGGAAACCGGCGCCTTCTCGGGCTCGTCGTTCACCGAGACACTGAACAGCGTAGGAGCCAGCGCCAGCTGGAACATCGATATCTGGGGACAGACGCGCCGCACCGTCGAGGGCGAGAAGGCCTCGGCGCTCGCGAGCGCCGCTGCACTGGCCGCGGCAGAACTCACCGCCCAGGCCGAGCTCGCCACGGACTACTTCGAGCTGCGCGCCCAGGATCAGCTGGTGACCATGCTCACCGACATCGTGGCCGCGGACGACAAAGCCCTCAAAATCACCGAGGCGCGCTATCGCGAGGGTGTGGCATACAAGGCGGACATGCTCAGCGCGCAGACCGAGCTCTTGACCGCGCAGGCACAGCAGGTCAATGCGGCCATTCAACGCGGGACGCTCGAGCATGCAATCGCCGTGCTGATCGGCAAGCAACCGGCGGTGTTCTCGTTGAAACCCGGATCGCTGGCCAACATCATCCCGACGGTGCCTCCCGGAATCCCATCGACGCTTCTCGAGCGCCGTCCGGATATCGCCGAGGCTGAGCGTCAGGTGGCCTCCGCCAACGCGCAGATCGGCGTCGCCATCTCGGCCTTTTTCCCGAGTCTCACGCTTTCGGCCTCGAATCAGTACGAAAGCTCGACACTCAGCAATCTCATCCAGGCATCCAACCGTATCTGGTCCTTCGGTCCGAGTCTCGCCCAAACCCTGTTCGATGCCGGCCTGCACAGAGCCGAGGTCGCGTATGCGCGCGCGTCTCACCAGGCGAGCGTCGCCAACTACCGGCAAACGGTGCTTTCCGACTTTCAGCAGGTCGAGGACCAGCTCGTCAGCTTGCGAGTGCTCGAGAAACAGGCGGTGCTCGAAGACGCGCTCGTCAAGGCGGCGAGGGAATCGGAGACGCTCACCCTGGAGCAGTACAAGGCGGGCACGGAGCCGTATAGTAGCGTGATCACTGCCCAGGACACCCGGCTCGCTGCCGAGGAGACCGCGCTCACCGTGCAGGAGGACCGGTTCACGTCGAGCGTTGCGCTGATCGAGGCGATCGGCGGCGGCTGGGACGTCTCGATGCTCAAGTATTGAAGGTCGAACCCGTGTCGCTCACGCCGTTTCACGTCGCGGTTCAGGTCCGAGATATCGGCGAGGCGCGGACATTCTACAAAGACATTCTCGGATGCTCCGAAGGCCGAAGCGCCTCCCACTGGGTGGACTTCAACCTTTACGGGCACCAGTTCGTCTGCCATCTCAACCCCGCCCTGGGCAAAGACGGGAAGATCGCCGCCCTCTTCAATCCCGTCGATGGAGACCAGGTTCCGGTTCCGCACTGCGGAGTGGTGCTCGAGATGGACGAATGGCAGGAGCTCGCCGCGCGCTTGCGGCGGCACGGCGTGAGCTTCGTGGTCGAGCCCCACGTGCGCTTCCAGGGCTCACCGGGCGAGCAGGCAACCCTGTTCCTGTTCGACCCG
Organism: Gammaproteobacteria bacterium; assembly: GCA_030040235.1. The sequence continues at coordinate 4,651 of JASHUC010000469.1, forward strand.
TCCGGCAACGCGCTCGAGTTCAAGTCGTTCCGCGACATCGCCCAGCAGCTGTTTGCAACCTAGCAGCGACCTGGATGAAACCCAAGCACACCTTCCGCGGCGTCGTGATGCGGACCGATCCTGCGCGGGGCCTGCAGGCCTCGAGGCCGCCGACCGCACGCAGCGGACCTGCGGCCGTGCGGGTCGGCCGTGAGGTGGCGGGCCGGGCCGGCAAGGGCGTTTCGGTGATCCAAGGCCTGCCGCTTGCGGCGCAGGCGCTCGAGGAGCTCGCCGCGCGGCTCAAGAAGCTCTGCGGAGCGGGCGGCGCGGTAAAGGACGGCGTGATCGAGATTCAGGGCGATCACCGCGAGCGGCTCGTCGCGGAGCTGCGCAAGCTCGGCTACGACGCCAAGCGCTCCGGGGGATGAGCACTCAACGATCTCTGCATACCCTGCTGTGGCTCGTCGCGATCGGGTTCTTCATGCAGACCCTGGACACGACGATCGTCAACACGGCGCTCCCGGCCATGGCGAGAAGCCTCGGCGAGCGGCCACTCAGGATGCAATCGGTCGTCGTCGCGTACGCGCTCGCCATGGCGATGCTCATTCCGGCCTCGGGATGGGTAGCCGATCGATTCGGCATCCGGCGCGCCTTCTTTGCCGCGATCGTAGTGTTCGTCCTCGGATCGCTCCTGTGCGCAAGCTCGCGCTCCCTGCTCGAGCTCTCGCTCTCGCGCGTCTTGCAGGGCATCGGCGGCGCAATGCTCCTGCCCGTAGGACGACTCGCGATCCTGCGTGCGTTTCCGCGCGAGCGGCTCCTGCAGGCGATGAGCTTCATCGCGATTCCCGGTCTTCTCGGCCCGCTCATCGGACCGACGCTCGGGGGCTGGCTGGTCGAGGTCGCCTCGTGGCACTGGATCTTCCTCATCAACGTGCCGATCGGACTCGCCGGATGCATCGCGACCTTCTTCTTCATGCCGGAGCACCGCGAGGCGAACGTCGCGCGCTTCGACCTTGCAGGCTACACGCTGCTCGCCGTCGGCATGGTTGCGGTGTCCTTCGCAGTCGACGGGCTCTCGGAGCTCGCCTTCCGCCACGCGACGGTGCTCGTGCTGCTGGTATTCGGGCTCGCGAGCCTCGTCGCCTACTGGCTGCGCGCGCCTCAGCAGACCCATCCGCTTTTTCCGCCGGGCATGTTTCGCACCTCCACCTTCAGCATCGGGCTGCTCGGGAACCTGTTCTCGCGGCTCGGCAGCGGGAGCATGCCGTTCCTGATTCCGCTCCTGCTGCAGGTGAGCCTCGGCTATACCGCGCTGCACTCGGGCCTGATGATGGTGCCCACCTCGATCGGAGCGATCCTCTCCAAGCGAATGGCGACGCCCCTCATCACGCGCTTCGGATATCGCCGCACGCTCGTCGTCAACACGTTCCTGGTCGGCGCCGGCATGGCGAGCTTCGCGCTGCTCACGGCCTCGGAGCCCCTGTGGCTCAGTGTGCTGCAACTCGGCCTCTTCGGGATCGTGAACTCCCTGCAGTTCACCGCGATGAACACTGTCACGCTGAAGGACCTCACGGGCGTGGCCGCGAGCAGCGGCAACAGCCTGCTCTCGATGGTGCAGATGCTGTCGATGAGCCTCGGCGTTGCAGCCGCCGGTGGACTGCTGACGACGTTCGTGGATGTTTTCGGTCGTGATCGCGCGCAGGGACTGCCGGCTTTCCAAGCGACTTTCATCTGTGTCGGCTTGATGACCGCGGCGTCGGCCTGGATCTTCTGGCAGCTATCGGCCGACACGCCCGTCGCGGGCCGCGCGGAGGAGACCGAAGCGGCCGCCGCGAAGACGAACGACTGGACGTAGTTCTTCGGGCGAGCGACCTGCGGCGGCGGGCACATCCCTGTGCCTGACATCGGGCGAGCGAGCGCGGACTAGCGCTCGCGCTAGCGGGGCTCAGCCGCTCGACAGGTCTCGTACAGGAACCACGCTCTGCGCTCCGACTCGTCGATCCAGTTCTCGAGCAGGCTCGCCGTGG
>JASHUC010000470.1 GCA_030040235.1 Gammaproteobacteria bacterium
GGACCATGCCCGTGCGGTCGCTGCCAATCGCCGAAACGGCGAGGTGTTGCTTCATCGGGCCGGCCGTTCCTCCTGAGGTCGCGCCGAGTTTACCGGGTGCGGCAATGACTTGCGAGAACGCGGGCCCCGGCGCCGCGCCGCGCTCGATGTGCGCTCGAAGCCGAGCTTGCAACGCCGGAGCACTGGCCCGTACCATCGCCCGCTTTAGTTGGCTCGCACCGTCAACCCCATGTTCTCCGGCAGCCTGGTCGCAATCGTGACACCGCTGCGCGCCGATGGCGCGCTCGACTTCGAGGCGTGGTCGCGGCTCATCGGCTGGCACGTGGAAAGCGGCACCGCCGGGATCGTCGTGGGCGGCACGACGGGGGAGTCGGCGACGCTGACCGACGCTGAGCTCAGAGAGCTCACGGCGCGTGCCTGTACGCAGGCCGCGCGCCGGATCCGGGTCATCGCCGGGGCCGGCACCAGCTCCACCGCCACGACCGTCGAGCGCGTCCGCTGGCTCTCGGAGCTGCCGGTCGATGCGATTCTGCTCGTGACGCCGGCCTACAACCGCCCGACCCAGGAGGGGCTGTACCGGCACTTTGCCGCCGCCGCCGAGGTGACCCGCGTTCCGCTCATCCCGTACAACGTTCCCTCGCGAACTGCAGTCGACCTGCTGCCCGAGACGGTTGCGCGGCTTGCGCAACTGCGGCCCATCGTGGCGGTCAAAGAGGCCGTCGCTCGCATCGAGCGCATTCGGGAGCTGAAACAGCGGTGCCGGGAGGGGTTCGACGTGCTGAGCGGCGATGATGCGACCGCGCGGGAGGCCGTACTCGCCGGGGCCTCCGGGGTGATATCGGTGACCGCCAACGTCGTCCCGCGCGCGATGGCCGACCTGATGGCGAGCGCCGCGCGCGGCGCGGGCGAGCGTGCCGCACGCCTCGATGCTCCGCTGCGCGCCCTGCACCGCGCGCTGTTTCTCGAGACGAGTCCCATCCCCGTCAAGTGGGCACTCGCGCGCATGGGCCTCATCGGGCGCGGCATTCGCCTGCCGCTCACGGAGCTGTCCGAGCGCCATCACGCGGCGCTGATCGCCGCGCTTCGGGATGCCGGCGCCACTTTACGGATCGAACCTACGGCAACCGCATGATGCAGCGTCAGTCCACCACTAGGAGCCCGACCGTCCGAACGCTCTACCGCGCGCTCACGAGCGCAGTCGCGGTCATGGCGCTTGCGGGGTGTCACACCGCCTTGGTGAATCACTTCCTGCACGCCAAGACCTGCAACAAGCCCCAGATGTACTCCTCCTCGCAGAGTGTCCCGCCGCTCAGGACACCGGCCGGTCTCGATCCGCCGGATACGGGCTCGGCGCTGAAGATTCCGGCGCTCAACGAGCCGGCGCCGCCGCCGCGCAAGGTGACCGATCCGTGCCTCGATGCGCCGCCGCTCTTTGCAGCGCCCCGGCCCGCGACCAAGGCCGTGCCGTCCATCTCGTGAGTCCGGCGGGCGGCCGGACATCGGCTATCATGCGGCGACGCGCGGTGCAGGGTCGCAGGCGGGTGGTTTGCCTAGAATTCTCGCGAGCCTATGTGCGTAAGCTATTGATTGGAGAGGTGGCCGAGCGGTCGAAGGCGCTGGACTGGAATTCCAGTAACATCTTCACGGGTGTTCGTGGGTTCGAATCCCACCCTCTCCGAGTCCCGGGCCCGTTCGCGCACCGGCGCCCGGGGTGACTTCCTTTCCGCCCGAATGCCCCAACGGTTCCTCTATGGTGGTCCGCATCGGCTACTCCGCGACGACTGGTCGTGAACCCCGTCAGGCCCGGAAGGGAGCAGCGGCAGCGGCGATGTCGGGTGCCGGAGCGCGGCTGATGCGGGCCGCCTCCTTTGTCATGGGCTGCGCCCAATGAGCTACGTGGCGCTCGCACGCAAATGGCGCCCGCGGCGCTTCACCGAGATGGTCGGACAGGAGCACGTGCGCCAGGCACTCGCCAACGCCCTCAACAGCGATCGTGTCCACCACGCGTTCCTGTTCACCGGAACGCGCGGCGTCGGCAAAACGACCGTCGCACGAATCCTCGCCAAGTGCCTGAACTGCGAGCAGGGCGTGAGCGCCGAGCCCTGTGGTGAGTGCTCGAGCTGCCGTGAGATCGATGAGGGGCGCTTTGTCGATCTGCTGGAGGTGGACGCGGCCTCGCGCACCAAAGTAGACGACACGCGCGAGCTGCTCGAGAACGTGCAATACGCGCCCACGCGCGGCCGATACAAGGTGTATCTCATCGACGAGGTGCACATGCTGTCGGCGAGCTCGTTCAATGCGCTGCTCAAGACCCTCGAGGAGCCCCCGCCGCACGTCAAATTCCTGCTCGCGACCACCGATCCGCACAAGCTCCCGGCGACCGTCCTGTCGAGGTGCTTGCAGTTCAATCTCAAGCGCCTTCCCGTTGCGCTCATCGCCGATCGCATGCGCGCCATTCTGGAGGCCGAGGGAATCGCCTACGAGCCGGGCGCCGTACGGCTCCTCGCGCAAGCGGCCGACGGCAGCATGCGCGATGGCTTGTCGCTGCTCGATCAGCTGATTGCCTTCGGCGCGGGCAAGGTCGGGGAGTCCGAGGCGCGCGCCATGCTCGGGACGGTCGCACGCGATCACGTGGTCGCGCTCGCCGAGCAGCTCGTCGAGCCCGATGCGGACGCGCTGATGCGCCACGTCCGTGAGCTCGATCAATGGGCGCCGGATCATGCGCAGCTGCTCGATGAGCTCGCCAGTCTGCTCACGCGCGTGGCGCTCAAACAGGCCGTTCCCGATCTGCCGGAGGACGAGCTCTATCCGCCTCAAGTCCTCGAGCGGCTCGCGGGCGCGATCGCCCCAGAGGACGTGCAGCTCTACTACCAGGTCGCGATCCTCGGCCGGCGCGACTTGCCGCTCGCCCCGGATCCTCGGACGGGCTTCGAGATGACACTGCTGCGGATGATCGCCTTCCGCCCCGCGGGGGCGAGCGCGGCCGTCGCAGCTCCCGCGTCCATCCGGCCGTCCCGCTCGCCGGCGACGGTGCCGGCGGCGGTGCCCTCTGGACCCTCCCAGCCGGCCCGCGGCGGCGCCGATGAGTGGAGCGCGATCCTCGGGCAGCTCGAGCTCACGGGTGCGGCGCGTCAGCTCGCGAGCCACTGCGCTCTCCTTGGACGGCAGGGCTCGACCGTACGCCTCGCTCTTGATCCTCGCGTGGAGACGGTTCGAACGCGGGCCCAGGAGGAGAAGCTCGCCCAGGCGCTTTCGCGCCATTACGGCGAGCCGGTGCGGATCGAGCTCGTGAGCGAGGCGCGGGCTGACACCCCGGCACGGGCGCAGGAGCGCACCTCGCTCGCCCGCGTCGAGGCTGCCCGGCAGGCCCTCGAGGAGGATGCGACGGTTCAGGCGCTCAAAGAGCGCTTCGGCGCGGCGGTACAGCCGGAGAGCATCCGGCCGAAATGATTGGAGCCCTCATATGCGCGGCAATTTCAACAATCTGATGAAACAGGCCCAGGCCGTGCAGGCGAGCATGCAGAAGGCTCAGGCCGAGCTCGCAACCATCGAGGTGGTCGGGGAGTCCGGCGGCGGCATGGTGAAGGTGACCGTCAATGGCAAGCACGAGGCCAAGCGGGTGCAGATCGAGCCGGGCGTGCTTTCCGGCGAGGATCGCGAGATGCTCGAGGACCTGCTCGCCGCGGCGTTCAACGATGCCGTGCACAAGCTCGAGGCCAAGGTACAGGAGAAAATGGCGAGCCTGATGGCGGGCGTGCAGTTGCCGCCCGGCGTGAAGATGCCTTTCTGAGTGATGCAGTTCTCCCCCAGCCTCTCCCGGCTCATCGAGGCGCTGCGCGAGCTTCCGGGCGTCGGGCCGAAAACCGCGCAGCGCATGGCGTTCCATCTTCTGCAGGAGGGCCGTCCGGGAGCGCAGTCCCTCGCGGCCGCACTCGGCGCAGCGCTCGGGGCGGTGCGGCGCTGCCAGCGCTGCCGTATGCTCACCGAGGACGACCTCTGCTCGATCTGTGCCTCGCCCCAGCGCGATTCGGCGTTGCTCTGCGCCGTCGAGTCGCCCGCGGACGTGGTCGCGGTCGAGCAGTCCGGGAGCTATCGCGGGCGCTATTTCGTGCTGATGGGGCATCTCTCGCCCCTCGATGGCATTGGCCCGGAGCAGCTAGGCGCCCGCGAGCTCGAGGCGCTGCTTGCCGAGGGCGAGGTCCACGAGCTAATCCTTGCGACCAATCCGACCGTGGAAGGGGAGGCGACGGCGCATTTTCTGAGCGAGCTCGCGGCCCGTCGCGGGGTGCGGGCGAGCCGCATCGCCCACGGGGTGCCGATGGGCGGGGAGCTCGAGTATGCGGACGGGGGCACGCTCGCGCACGCGTTCTCCGGCCGCCAGCTGCTGTAGCGATATCGCGAGCGGCCGTGGGGCCGGTCGCTCTAGTAATATGGCCGAGACATGCCGAGCGCTGACCTCTTGGTTTGGATCGATCTCGAGATGACTGGGCTCTCCCCGGCTACGGATCACATCATCGAGATCGCCACCATCGTCACCGACAAGGACCTCGCGGTGCTCACCGAGGGGCCCGTCATGGCGATTCATCAGCCGGACGAGGTGCTCGCCCGCATGGACGACTGGAACCGCCAGCACCATGGGAACTCGGGGCTCACCGAGCGGGTGCGTGGCAGCCCTTACTCGGCGGGCGATGCCGAGCGGCGCACGCTGGCCTTTCTCGCCACCCTCGTGGCGCCGCGCACCTCACCGATGTGCGGCAACAGCGTCTGTCAGGATCGGCGCTTCCTCGCCCGCGAGATGCCGCAGCTCGAGCATTTCTTCCACTATCGCAATCTCGATGTGAGCACGCTCAAGGAGCTCGCGCACCGCTGGGCGCCGCAGGTCACGGACAGCTTCGCGAAAGAGAGCGCGCACCTCGCGCTCGCCGACATTCGCGAGTCGATCCGGGAGCTGCGCCATTACCGCGCCCATTTCCTGCATCCCGCCTACAGCGGCGCGAAGTGATCCTAGCGCTTCTCGCCCGCGAGAAATAGCCAGGTCTGAACCACCGTATCGGGATTGAGCGAGATGCTCTCGATACCCTGCTCGAGGAGCCAGCGCGCGAGATCGGGATGATCCGAGGGCCCCTGGCCGCAGATGCCGATGTACTTGCCGCGCCTGCGGCAGGCGGCGATCGCCATGGCGAGGAGCTGCTTGACCGCCGCATCGCGCTCGTCGAAGAGCCGGGCAACGACGGCCGAATCGCGATCGAGACCGAGGGTGAGCTGGGTGAGGTCGTTCGAGCCGATCGACATGCCATCGAAGTACTCGAGGTACTGCTCGGCGAGCAGAGCGTTCGTCGGCAGCTCGCACATCATGATCCACTTCAGGCCATTCGCGCCGCGTGCGAGCCCGTTCTGCTCGAGCAGCTGCGCCACCTGGCGCGCCTCCTCGACCGAGCGCACGAAGGGCACCATCAGCTCGACGTTCGTCAGGCCGATCTCCTCGCGCACGCGCTTGAGGGCGCGGCATTCGAGCTCGAAACAGGCGCGGAAGGCAGGGTCGACGTAACGCGCGGCGCCGCGGAAGCCGAGCATCGGATTTTCTTCCACCGGCTCGTAGGCGCGCCCTCCGATGAGGTTGGCGTACTCGTTCGATTTGAAATCCGACAGCCGCACGATGACCGGCTGCGGCGCAAAGGCGGCGGCGATCTGCGCGATGCCCTCCGCGAGCTTCTCGACGTAGAAGGTGACCGGGTCGGCGTAGCCGGCGATCTGCGCGCGCACCCGCTCCTTGAGCCCGGCCTCGAGCCGCTCGAACTCAATGAGCGCGCGCGGGTGAATCCCGATCATCCGGTTCACGATGAACTCGAGCCGCGCGAGGCCGACGCCCCGGTTCGGAATGGCGGCGAAGTTGAACGCGCGGTCGGGATTTCCGACGTTCATCATGATCTTCACCGGAATCTCCGGCATGTGATCGAGCTCGATCCGACGCTGCTCGAACTCGAGCCGGCCGGCATACACGTGGCCCGTATCGCCTTGCGCACACGAGACGGTCACCGTCTCGCCATCCGGGACGCGCGCGGTGGCATCCCCGCAGCCGACGACGGCGGGGATTCCGAGCTCGCGCGCGATGATCGCGGCGTGGCACGTGCGTCCGCCGCGATTGGTGACGACGGCCGCCGCACGCTTCATGACCGGCTCCCAGTCGGGATCGGTCATGTCTGCAACGAGTACGTCGCCGGCGCGAACGCGCGCCATCTCCGAGAGGTGGCGGATGACGCGGGCCGGGCCCGCGCCGATGCGCTGGCCGATGCTGCGGCCGCTCGCGAGCACTTGCGAGCGGCCCTTGAGGAAGAACCGCTCGAGCGTGCGTCCCGCGCGGCTCTGAACGGTCTCCGGCCGCGCCTGCAGGATGAAGAGCTCCCCGCTCGCGCCATCCTTGCCCCATTCGATATCCATCGGGCGCGCGTAGTGCTGCTCGATGAGGAGTGCCTGACGGCCGAGGGTCTCGAGCTCTGCGTCGGTGAGCGAGAAGCGCGCCCGCTCCTCGAGGCTCACCTCGACGGTGCGCACGCGCTCGGCCGAGCCCTCCTCGGCATACACCATCTTGAGCGCCTTGGCGCCGAGGTTCTTGCGCAGCACGGCGCGCCGGCCGGCCGAGAGCGCCGGCTTCCAGAGATAGAACTCATCCGGGTTGACGGCGCCTTGCACCACCGTCTCGCCGAGGCCGTACGCGGAGTTGATGAGCACCACGTCGCGAAAGCCCGAATCGGTATCGAGCGTGAACATGACCCCGCTCGCGCCGAGGTCGCTGCGCACCATGCGCTGCACGCCGGCGGAGAGCGCGACGGAGCGGTCTGCGAAGCCCTGATGCGCTCGATAGGCGATGGCGCGATCGTTGAATAGCGAGGCGAAGACCTCGTGCATCGCTTGAAGGAGCGCCGCCTCGCCGCGCACGTTGAGGAAGGTCTCCTGCTGGCCCGCGAAGGAGGCCTCGGGCAGATCCTCGGCGGTCGCCGAGGAGCGCACCGCCACCGCGACATCACGCCCGCCGCTCATGCGCCGGTAGGCCTCGAGCACCGCGTTCTCCAGCTGCGGGACAAAGGGTGTGCCGAGCACCCATTTGCGGACCTCGGCGCCCGCTGCGGCGAGCTTCCCGACATCGTCCACATCGAGCCCGGCGAGCGCCGTGTGAATGCGCTCCTCGAGCCCACCCTGGCTGAGGAACTCGCGGAAGGCTGCGGCCGTGGTCGCAAAACCGCCGGGCACCCGGATGCCGAGTTTCGAGAGCTCACCGATCATCTCCCCGAGCGAGGCGTTCTTGCCCCCGACCCGGGCGATGTCGCCGGCGCGCAGCTCATCGAGCGCAACGGTCCAGGCGGTCATGCGCTGCGGGGCGCGTCAGCCGGTTGCGGCGCGCAGCGTAGGGTGAAAAACTGACGTGGAGAGCGGCCCATGAGCAACCGACGCACCGTTTTCTTCGTCTCCGATCAGACCGGCGTCACCGCGGAAACGATGGGGCACAGCCTGCTGACCCAGTTCGAGGGGCTTGAGTTTCGCCCGGTGACTCTGCCATTCGTGTCGAGCGTTGACAAGGCACTCGAGGCCGTTCGCAAGATTGATGCCGCTCAAGCCGAGGAACAGGTTCGCCCCATCGTGTTCAGCACCCTCGTGCAGGATGAGCTGCGCGAGATCGTGATGCGCAGCAACGGACTGTTTCTGGATTTTTTCGCGGCCTTCGTGGGACCGCTCGAGCGCGAGCTGCGCACGCGCTCGACGCATCAAGCGGGCCGCGCACACGGGATGGCAGATCAAGCAGCATACACCATCCGTATCAATGCAACCAACTACTCGCTCGCGCACGATGATGGGGCGGGAGCCGAATACGGGCCCGCCGATGTGGTGCTGATCGGTGTATCGCGCTCGGGCAAAACGCCGACCTGTCTATACATGGCGCTCCAGTACGGCATCTTCACGGCGAACTATCCACTCACGGAGGAAGATCTCGACGGTGGAGAACTGCCCGCGCGGCTCGCACCGAGCCGCCACAAGCTCTACGGCCTGACGATCCGGCCCGAGCGGCTGCGGCAGATTCGCAACGAGCGCCGACCCGAGAGCCGCTACGCCTCCGCACAGCAAGTCGAGTACGAGGTGCGCGCGGCGGAGGCGCTGTTCCGCTGCTATGCGATTCCCTACATCGACACCACGGAGTGCTCGATAGAGGAGATCGCGAGCCGCATCATCAACAATAGCGGCATCGAGCGTCGGCTGCGTCCGTGACGGCGCGCACCGCGCCTCGCAAAAAAAGCGGCGCAGCTTGCTCGCGGGCACGGAAATTGACGCACGCGACGGCTTGCGCCCGCCGCGACGTGCGATATAGTCGGACGATGTTCAACGACACACTCACGACTGTTTCGTGGCGAGCGCGCCCGCGCAGCTTCGTCGCCTTGATGAGCCTGTACGAGAGCAACTACATCCGCTTCGGCTGGCTCGCCGGAGATGTGACCGCACTCGACGGCCGCTATCGCTCCGTAGTTCCTGGCGACTGTGATCTTCTTCTCACTGTGGTCGGGCGCTCCCCCTACACGACGACCCTCAATTTGACCTATCTGCTGCCCGATGCCGCAACTGCACGCGCCTACCCCAACATGGGTGTGCGGCTCTACCACGACGCCCGCCTCGCCGAAGCGCAGGAGTGGCCCGCACTGCACTCGCCGGCCGGCGCGCGAGGGTTGCGGGGCAGGATGGAGCGTGAACTGGGTCAGCGCTGGGCGCGCAACGTGATGCTAAACAAGTGGCTCGAGTATTGCGTGGAGCGGGGACATCGCTTCTCGCCGGCCGCGCGAATCATCTGAGGGTGTGTGCTCGCGTGGCCGGCAGGGGAGCCGGCCACCATGAAATCGTTGTCGATGCTGACCACCTTGATGCGGGAGCGGATACGCCCGCCCGCCGTCCCCGCGGACGACGAGCGTGTGCTGCTGCTGTTCAAGAACCGCG
>JASHUC010000042.1 GCA_030040235.1 Gammaproteobacteria bacterium
CGCCTGCCAGAGTAACGTGCTCACGGGGTCCGAACCGCTGCCCAACGCTCCCGCCCGCCGGCTGGCCTGGTACGTCGCCCGGCTGCAGAATGGCCGAGGCGAGACTGCGGTCGACTGGCTGTGCGTGCCCTGGAGGATTTGTCGGATTCCCGTAACAAGCTGTCGAACTTTCGCGGGCGCTCCAATGCTAGGCTTCACCCGCCTCCGCATGGGAGAGAATCTGATATGACCAATCACATCGCGCACTTCGAGATCTTCGCCGAGGACGTGGAGCGGGCTCGAGCCTTCTACGAACGTGCCTTCGGGTGGCGCTTCGAGATCGGCGGTCCGCCCGATTTCTATCACATCTTCACGGGGTCCCCGGTCGAGCACGGGCTTTCGCGCGGGCTGATCGCTAAACGTCGAGGACCCGCAGCCGAGGGGGCTCTCAATGGCTTTCGCTGCACCGTCAGTGTGAGCTCGATCAAGGAGACTGCGGAGGCGATCAAAGCCGCCGGGGGAACGCTGCGTTCGGCCCTGACCGACATCCCCGGCGTAGGCAAGGTCGTTGAGTTCTCCGATACCGAGGGCAACATTGCCTGCGCGATGCAGTACGAGCCCGGTCTACCTCTCGGCCAAGCACGTGAACTCGATTGAATCACTGCGATCGTTCGTAGAGGGTTACCCGGAAGGCGGCCGTATTCCTCGACACGCACACGATTGGGACCAACTGGCCCTGATCTCGGAATCCGCGGCGATCGTGGAGACCGACGCGGTTTACGTCGTGCACCCGCTTCTCAAGGGTCTGTGGTTACCCGCGGGAGTGGAACACTCCATCTATTCACCCCGGAGGTTCTATCTCCATACTCTCTACTTCGAGCCCGGTACGGTCCGCACCGACTCCCACCCCCAGGTTCTCGGGCTCGACAGCCTGGCGCGCGAAATCGTGTTGTTTCTATCCGGCGCCCCCCAGGCCTCGAGGCGTGGTGCCCGGCACGCCCACGCACTGGCACTGCTCGAGGAAGTTCTGCCGGAAGCGAAGCCGGAGTCGTTTTCGCTTCCGAGGCCTTCACACGAGCGCGCCCGTCAGCTCGCCGACTACTTCGCGATGCAACCGAGTGACGGGCGGTCCGTCGAGATCATTGCCGCCGAGGTCGGCGGTGCGAGCCTGCGTACGTTCGAGCGTCTCTTCGTGGAAGAGACGGGGTTGAGTCTTGCTGCATGGCGCAGGCACAGCCGCCTGCTTACGTCGCTTTCCCTGCTCGCAGAAGGAAGGGCCATCGGTGAGGTGGCCCACGCCGTCGGCTACGAGAGCGCAGCGGCATTCAGCACGGCCTTCAAGCAGTGCTTCGGTGTTTCGCCGTCGATGTACGGCTAGTCCACCGAGCCCCGAATGTCTAGCGTTCGAGCGTCACCGCGCGCTGCCGATGGCTGATCACGGCTACCCGTAATCCTGATCTCGTGACTGCGGTAGAGATTACGCCGGACCCAGTTGCCAGGCTATTTACGCAGTAAAATGCGACAATATGGCGATAATACGTGTAAAATAGCGACGTAGGACGGCCATGGCGACGTCTTCTACGCGGAGATTTGCGACGTGCCTTTGCTCATTGCCGACCAAAACAGAGCCCACGCCCGCCATCTGCAGCGGCTGGCAGAGCAGGGGAAGCTCCGTCGGATTCACCCCGGCATCTATACCGATGACCTCGCCCAGGATCTCGAGGCGATCGTTCGGCGTGAGCTCTACGCGCTGTGCGCGACGCTCGCGCCGGGCGCCGTTGTCTCGCACCGCACGGCCCTGGAGGGCAAGCCCACGCCCGCCGGCAGCTACTATCTTACCGGGAGATATCGGCGTGATATCTCACTCCCGGGCACGACACTTCGGATCACCAACGGACCCGGGCCGCTCGAATCGGATATCAAAGTTCCGACCTTCGCCGGCGATGCCTTCGTATCAAGCACAGCACGCGCTCTGCTCGAAAATCTCAAGGCGAGCCGCGGCAGCGCGGCCGAGAGACGCACGCTCGGACCTGATGGAGTGGAAGCATGGCTCGATCGGTTCATCGCGCGCAGTTCCACGGCCGATGTGAACCGGATTCGCGATGTCGCCCGGAGCGTCGCGAAGCCCCTGGGGATGGAAGTCGAATACGAGCATCTGGATTCCACCATCGGTGCCATGCTCGGGACACGCACGGCGCGCCTCACGGCACCGGCGGCGCGCGCGCGCGCCGCGCAGAGACCCTACGACACGGCTCGAGTCGAACTATTCCAGGTGCTGGCTGATGAGCTCTCGCGAGAGCCTTTGCCGGTAGTAGCCGTCGATCGAAGCGCGGATCCGCAGCTGCAAGCCTTTGTCGAGACCTACTTTTCCAACTACATCGAGGGCACGGAGTTTGAGATCGAGGAGGCGCACGAGATCGTCGTCAAGGGACGCCCCGTGCGCTATCGGGAGGACGATTCACACGACATTCTCGGGACCTACAAGGCGATTTTGGAATCGAAACGGATGCCTACGATTCCCGAGTCCGCAGAGGCCTTCATCGATCAGCTCAAGAAATGGAACAGCCAGGTCATCGAATCGCGCCTCGATAAGCATCCGGGCGAATTCAAGACCGAGCGCAACCGCTTCGGCGCGACCTGGTTCGTGAACCCCGAGATGGTGCTCGGCACACTGATCAAGGGATACGAGTTCATCATGCGCGCCGAAAGACCCGCCAACCGCGCGGCGCTCGCGATGCTCGTGGTCGCCGAAGTGCATCCGTTTTCCGACGGTAACGGACGAACGGCACGCGTTGCCATGAATCTTTTTCTGACGAGCGCGAACCTCACGCGGATCATCATCCCGACGGTCTACCGCGATGATTATCTTTCCGCACTCGAGGCCATCTCGAGCAACGCCCATGCGATGCCGTTTCGTCGCATGTTGACGAGAGCGGCCCGCTTCAGTCGGTGGCTCGACATGAGTTCGCCGGCAAGCTGCTTTGCTGCCCTGGCGCGATCAAACGCGATGAAGCGGTCCAACGAGGCGCAACTGACCTTCGATGAGGGTCATCGAGAGGCGAGCGAAGCGACCGCCGCCGACTGAAGCGGCGCCCGCACGCCAAGGACGACTCGCTGGGGCTAAGGGCTACTCGTCGGCCTGCGCAGTGTCGTGAGCGAGCGCGGGCTTGCCCACGGCCGCCTGGAGGAGCGCCACGGTCTCCTGGCGGCTGGCCCTCTCCTGCGGGTTGCCGGCGCGCGCGGCTGCCGGCCCGCGGAAGATCCGCGGAGGATGCATGGCGTAGTCGAGGGCGGTCTTGCCGTCATCATCCCGAAACATCGGGTCTGCGCCGTGGTCGAGCAGATCCTTGACGACCCGGTTCCAGCCTTCCTCGGCTGCCGCGAACAGCGCCGTCTGACCCTCATGGTCGCGGCCCGTCACGTAAGCGACGAGCTTGGCGGTGTGGGTATGGCTATTGACGACGCGGGTGTTGATGTTCGCTCCGGCCCTGAGCAGGAGGTCGACGGTGCTGATGACGCGATCCTGCGGGTCCTCGGGCTTGCGGGAGCCACCGCGCCCCCCCGCCGCGATCGCACTGCCGACGCCACCGCGGCTCGAGCCGCTCATGCCGGCAGCGGCCATGAGCGGGGTGATCTGGAACACGTTCGGCACGTTGACCGCAGCACCGTGCGCGAGCAGCACCTTGATCGCCTCATCGTCATAGCTCAGCGTCGCGATCATGAGCGGCGTGGTGCCACCGCGCATCATGTAGTCGGCAAACCTGCCCCTGCCGTTGCCGTTGGGCCTCATGCGGGTCAGCTGATGATTCACATCGACGCCCATGCCGATCAGCCGGTTGACGAGATCCATCGCCGTGGCCTTTTGCGGCAGGCGCTCCGCGAGCGGCTCGCCGAAGCCGGCGAAGTTACCGCTGCCGAAGCCGCTCCTCCCCGAGTAGGAATGCATATCGACCGCGACATACAGAGGCGTCCGGCCATACATGTCCCACGTCGCAGGGTTCGCGCCCTTGTCGAGCAGGAACATCGCGGTATCGTAGGCGTAATTGTCGATCGCGTTGATGAGCGGGGTGATGCCGTCCGGGTTGGGCTCATCCACGTCCGCGCCCGCCTTGACCATCGCGACCGCGCAGCGATAGCAGCCGGAGCGGGTCGCGTAGAGCAGCGCCGTGAGGCCACCGCCGTGGCGGAACTGAGCGCGCGGCTCGGAGGTCATCTCGCGCGGCCAGTCGTCGTACTTTGCGCGCAGGTTGATGTCCTTGCCCGCGCCGTGCTTGAGCAGCAGATCGACGATGTCCGGATGATTCTCTGCCGCCGCCCACATGAGCGCGTTCTGGCCGCGGAACGTTTCCACGGCATCGACGTGCGCGCCCTTGTCGATCAGCAGCTTCGCGATCGGCAGCGAGCCGATGGTCGAGGCCAGCATGAGCGCCGTCTGGCCATCCTGGTTGGGCGAGTCGGGATTCGCGCCCGCATCGAGCAGCATCCTGACGAGCTCGGCGTCGCCCAACTTGACGGCCTCGGCGAGCGCGGAGTCACCGAATTTGTTGGTCACGTTGACCTTCGCGCCGCGCTTCAGGAGCGCGCGCACCATCTCGTGATCGACGTTGTAGGTCGCCCACATGAGCGCCGTCGAGCCGTCGGGCGCCGGCACATTGACATCGACGGCGGGTGAGGTGATCGCGGCGAGCACGGCCTCGCGCTGACCCGAGCGCACCAGGTCCACGAGCGACTGCGGACCCGATTGAGCATATGACGCTGCCGCTGCGCCGAGCGAGAGTACACCGATTGCCGCGGCCAACCCCGCGGCGCG
>JASHUC010000471.1 GCA_030040235.1 Gammaproteobacteria bacterium
ACTCTGGGCGTGCGGATGTTGCAACCGTCGGCACGTCGAGCCCAGCTGGATGCTTATCGGCAGAGTCTGTTGAGCGCTGGACTCGAGGTCGTGCCGTTCGACCAGTCCGTGGCGGATTGGATGACAAGCGAGCGGGCACGGCTGCTGAAGAAGGGTTCAACTCCGGCCTACCGAGATGCTCAGATCGCGGCTGTCGCGGGTTCGCGGGACCTCGTGTTGGTGACTCGGAACGTCGACGACTTCAAAGGATTTCGGGGTTTGAAGGTTCAGAACTGGTTCGCTTAACCGCGCCGCATGGACGAGCCCCCAGCTCCCGTTCCAACCGCTCGTTATTCCATGGTCAAAGGCGTTGCGGAGCGGGGCGCGAACGACTGACCTGGCGCTGTCGGCATTGCGATGCGCGCTTCAAGGAACTGCTGCGACCTGAAGACCGTCGGCTACTGGCCCGCCACGGGAAAGTGGAGAGACCTCGCACGCGCCCTCGGCAGCGGTGATTTTGAGGTCTGGCAGGAGGTACGGTGATTCGCGCCGGTATCAGTGAGGGGTTTGAGGAAGACACCAGCCCGAGTCTGTAGGACCGCTTTGGCGAACGCTTCTCAGGAGCCGGAACCGTTGTTCCCGCCACAATAGAACGCCATCTACGCAACTGGCACGGAGCCTGCGGTGGCGGTGCCGCGGCGCCAGTACTGCCGAGTGACAACCGCAACCACCAGCAGTACGGCGGCGGAAACCCCGTTGGCGAGTGCATCGGTGCTCATGAGTCCGCGCACTCCCCAGTGTTTATAGCCGAGGCCATCTAGCCAAACCATGTATGCGATCGCAACGTTACCCGACGCGTTGAGCACCGAATACATGGTGGCGGCGGCATGACGCCTCTGACCGACCACATCGAGTACCAGGGCGGTGAACATGCAGTAGCTGAAACCGCTTGCGATGCTATAGGCGGAAAAGCCGGCACCAAAGGTAACAGGCGTCGCGGGGGCAAAGGCCAGGTAGGCGGCAAACAACGCCCCGCAGACGGCGGCCAACGAGTAAGCCGCCATGCGATTGACGTGATCCGCAAGGTAGCCGCCGATGAAGCTGCCCGCTGCCGTCAACAGGCCTCCCCCAAGCCCGGTGATCCAGACGACCTGCGTTCCAGATGCCCTATAATCCGGGCCCAAGCCGGAAATGAGGTTGCCGATGGCAAAGCTGCCGGCCGGCGAGACGAAGAAAAGAATTCCGAGCCAGGTGCGCCCGCAGCGAACGATTTCGCCCAGGTCATTAACCAGGTCGCCGAAGAACGTACCGGTGCCGCGGGCAGCCGGCGCCGATTCTTCGATCAGCAACGCTGCCAGCGAAGGAACCATCGTGCCTGCGGCGATTGCGATGGCGACCACTGTCAGACTCGCATGGTCCGCCAGCCAGATGACTAGGCCGCCGCCAACGGCGCCGGCCCCGATATTGCCCGCCTGCGACCAGCCGGCAGCCCGGCCGCGGCTGGTTGGCGGCAGGGCGCACATCAGCGCACCCGTGGCGGCGCTCTGCAACCCGATCAAGGCACGCGACAAAAACAACAGCAGAGTCAGCACGACCAGAGAGGCGTGAATGCCAAGGATGGCCAATGAACCGGTCACTGCTGCACCCAAGGCTGATAGCAGCACCCAGGAGCGGCGGCGCAGACCCACGTCCGCCAGCGGTGACCATAGAAATGACCAGACCAAAGGGATGAGCGCGATGGCAACGACGCCGGCAATCCGGTTGACCGGCACCCCGTACTTGCGCAGCAGATAGGGAATGAGCAGGCCGCCGACCGCAGTCGTAAAGCCGTAGGAGACCGACAGCAACCCAAACAGCAACGGTGGGTTCTGCGAAGGTGCCTGAGGTGAAACTGCCGGAATGCGATTCAGAGGCCTCATTGTACAGACCCGCAGGTCAGCCCGTCGCTAGCTACCCGGGTTCAGTACGTCGTGCACGTGATCGCGCCTCCAATGCCAGAACCGTCCGGCGCTCACCAGATGCTTGCGATAGAAGCCCCGGCCCAGGCTGGCGTACGTGACGAAGGCATCGGATCGCGGCGCGTGGACGAATCGGCCTGCGCCCACGTAAATGCCGACGTGATTGACGTGTAGCGAGCGGATACGAAAGAAGACGAGGTCGCCCGGCAGCAGATCCCGCACCGGAACGGGGTGTGCGGCGCGTTGCTGTTCACGGGCCGTCCGCGGGATTGCAATCCCGGCCTTCTCGTACGCGTACACCGCAAGCCCGCTGCAGTCGAAGCCGCGGGCGTCCGATCCGCCGAATCGATACGGCGTGCCGACGAGAGCGGCAGCGGAGGCCGCAATGGCCTCACCGGAGCTCAGAGCACCCGGGGGCGCCCGCGGCACGCTGGCGCATGAGGCGAGGAGCGCCACAAGGGCCAGCGTCAACGCAACGCGGAGCGCACCACGGGCCGCGCCTGCGGGCTGCCGCTTCCGATCAAACAACAGCATGCTCTCGATCATCGAGCAGATGCCCCGGAATCTCGCGGTCGTGACTCGACCAGCGTACGATCCCCGAGCATACATGAGGAACCAAACGGGTCACGGTGTTCAGAGCCTCAAGCGCCGCTACATCTTCGCGGCGACCGCCGGCAATGCGCTCGAGTTCTACGATTTCCTCACCTACGCGCTGTTCGCCATCCAGATCGGACACGCATTCTTTCCGGCCTCGACGGCTTACGGCAGCCTGATGCTCTCACTTGCGACGTTCGGGGCGGGATTCGCGACGCGCCCGATCGGCGGGATCGTGCTCGGGATCTACGCCGACCGCGCGGGGCGCAAGCCCGCGATGATGCTGTGTCTCACGCTGATCGGCGCATCGATGGTGGCCATGGCCCTGATTCCGCCCTATGCGCGGATCGGGCTCGCTGCGCCGATCCTCGCGGTGATCGCGCGGCTTCTGCAGGGCTTCTCGCTCGGCGGAGAGATCGGCTCGAACACGGCGTTCCTCAGCGAAGCGGCGAGTCCCGAGCGCCGCGGAGCAGTGGTCTCCTGGCAGGGAGCGAGCCAGCTCATGGCGCTGATCGCCGGCAGTCTGGTCGGCGTGGTGCTCACGGCGATTCTGCCTCCGGCACTCCTCGATGCGTATGGCTGGCGAATCGCGCTGCTGCTCGGAGCGGCGGCAGTGCCGTTTGGCCTCTGGTTGCGCACCCATCTCCCCGAGACGCTGCCCGCTCCGGCGCCATCGACGCCCGGGGCGGCGATGCGTCTCACGCCCGCGCACTGGCGCATCATGGTGCTCGGCCTCATCGTCCTTGCCGCCGGCACCATCGGCAGCTACATCGTCACCTACATCGCGACCTACGCGCAGCACACGCTGCACCTTCCGGCACGGGCGGGCTTTCTGGCCGAACTGATCGGCTATGCGGTCAGCGTGCCCAGCGTGCTGCTCGGCGGACGCCTGTCCGATCGCTACGGCCGCTGGCCGATCAATGTCTGGGGGAACCTCGCTCTCCTCGCGGGCATCTATCCTATTTTCGCCTGGATCGTCGCGGCGCCCTCGGAGGGCTCGTTGATCGCCGGCACGACGTTTTTGAGCGCTGCGTCGATGTTCCCGTTCGGTTGTCTCTGTGCCTGCCTGACCGAGGCACTGCCCGCGCAAGTTCGCAGCCGCGGCTTCGGCACGGTCTATTCGCTGTCCATCGCCTTGTTCGGCGGAACGACACAGCTGGTGGTCACCTGGCTGATCCACCTCACGGGCAGCTCGATCGCACCCGCGTGGTATCTCGTGGGCGCCACGGCCGCCGGACAGATCGGATATATGCTGCTCCCGGAGACGGCGCCGGTGCGGCTGCGGCGAGGCGCCGTGTACGCGGCGAGTTGACGGCACGTGAGCCGCGGATGGATGGCTACTCGTGTCGCAGCACCGCCGCCGGCTCGACACGCGCGGCACGATGCACCAGCCCATACACGGCGATCCAGGCCGCGGCGAGCGTCACCGCGAGGCCGAACGCGAACGGCAACGGCGTGAGGCGGATCCGCTCGCTGAAATAGCTCAAGTAGGCCTCCGTGGCGAGGTAAGCGATCGGCCAGCTGAGGAGATTCGCGACGAGGACGGGCTTGGAGAACTCCCGCATCATCATCGCGACGATCTGCAGCGAGCGTGCGCCGATCGCCTTGCGGACACCGATCTCGTGCGCACGGCGCTCGGCCACGAAGAGCGCGGTGCCAAAGACCCCCATCATCGCGATGGCGCACCCGATGGCGGTCAACGCGGTGAGAATCAGGCCGAGGTCGGCGTGAATCCGGTAGGCGCGCTCGAACAGCTCGTCCATGAAATACCGCTCCACCGGTTGTCTCGAAAGCCTGCGCCACGTTCGATCGATCGTGGCGAGAGCCTGTGGAACTGCATTCTTGCGGATGCGAACGATGAGCGGGTGCCCGCTGGACTGCGCCTCGGTCATGAGTTCGTAGAAGCTCATGCGAATCCGGCCGCCGCAGCAGGTCACGGCTAGAATCCGCAGCGGCTCGTTCTCGATGACGCCCACGATCCTGACGCCGCCCGTGAGGTGGAAATCCCCCGGGTCCACCGGGTAGACGATCCGATCCACCGCTGCCCTTGGAGAGGCGAAACCGAGCGCCTGCGCGAGTGCTCGATCGATGACGATTCCCACACTCGCCGGGCCGGGATCGGCACGATCGAATGCGTGGCCGGCCAGAAGACGGGCGCCGAGGGCGACGCGGAAGTCCTGCGACACCCGCACGGGTAGCGCAGCGATGCGGGACGAGCGAGGCTTGGAGGCCACGAAGATCGGGGCTTGGATGTCGTCCGCCCAGGGACGATGGTTGATCGCCGCCACGCTTCTCACGGCCGGGTCGGCCAGCAGCGCTTGGCGCCAGACCTGGAGGGTTGCCCCGTTCGCGCTCCAGCCCTGTCCCAGCACCACCGTCTGATCGGCGCTGGCTGGCATGCCGATCTGTCGTAGTTTCGCGTTCTGCGAGAACACGACGGCCAGCGTGATGAGCAGCAGGCTCGCCATCGAGAACTGCGCGAGCACGATGAGCCCCGGCCCCGCACGCGCGTGACCGAGCGCAGGCCCCGCGCGAATCGCCGCGATGGGCTTTACACCTGCGATGCCGACGGCGGGATAGATGCCGCTCAGGATCGCAACCGCCAGCAAAAGGGCAACGACACCGGCCCAGAACGCCGGACTGCCTCCGATCGTGCCGAGCAGGTCGAGTTGGGCACGCGCATCGAGGACGCGCGCAACCGCGGCGAGAATGGTCAGAGAGATGCCCGCCGCCAGTCCCGTTTGCAGCGCCGATTCGGTCAGGTGCTGCGCGGCGACGTGCAGCCTACCGGCTCCGAGCACGCAGCGGACGCCGATCTCGCGCGCTCGCGCGAGCGACTGGGCGAGGGCGATATTGACGTAGTTCACGCAGGCGATGCCGAGCACCAGAGCGGCGACCGACATCACGAGCACGACGAGCGAGGGTGCTCCCTGCAGCGGGAATACCGCTCGTTGCAGCGCCGCCAGGCGCAGGCGCGACACCGGAACCGCGCGGTACTCCCACTGCTGAAGCGGCGAATCGAGCCCGTGTCGATGCGCGAATCCCCGTAGACGCCTGTTGAGGTCGGAAGCGGTGAAGTGGCCGCCTTTGGGCAGCATCACGTACGTGTAGCCGAACCCGAACATCGGTTTCTTGAGCGCCCGTTGCAGGGTGGCGAAGGTATCGCGCGAGACGAGCAGGTCGAAGCTGAAATCGTCCTCGCCTATCCCTGAGGAGCGGAAAAAATGCGAGGTCGGCGCAAAGGGTTTCATCACCGCGGCGACCGTGACATCGAGCGCGTTCTCGAGACGGAGCGTCCGCCCCAGCACGGCGGTGGTCCCGAAGAGACGCAGGGCGGTGTCCTCGCTGATGACGGCCTGACGCGGTTCGGTGAGGGGATTGACGGCCGTCGAGCGCACGAACGGCAGCGGAAAGATACGCAGGAGGGCCGGATCGGCCCACGCGGCGTCGACAAAGGATACCTGCCCGCCGACGTTGACGTGCATCCCGGGTGCCTGCCGCATCGATGCGACCGCCGCGAGCTCCGGATCCTCGGCGGACACCTCCTTGGCGATCGCTCCACCCTGCATCATGAATCCCGTGTCGTATCCATTCACGTCGCTCACAAGGAAAGCGCGTGCGGCGATGAGAAAGACGCGGTCGATGTCCTTGAACTCGCGGTCGCCGCGCGTGAGGTAGGTGACCGACCCGTAGGCCACGATGAAGCACGCGAGACCGAGCGCGAGGCCGAGCAGGCTCATCGCGGTGGACGTCCTGAAGCGCCACAGATGGCGCAGCGCGCTGAGGAGGTAATGCCGGAGCACGGCCCCGCCCGCTCAAATCGCCTCGGCGAGACTCGGCACGATGCGCCCGTCGAGCAGACTCACCAGTCGATGTGCCCGGTCGGCGTGGCTCGGCGAATGCGTCACCATGACGATCGTCGCGCCCTGCTCGTTGAGCGTCGCGAGCATGTCCATCACGTCCTCGCCGTTTTTCGTGTCCAGGTTGCCGGTTGGCTCGTCGGCGACGATGAGCTTCGGATCTGCGACGACGGCGCGTGCCACGGCGACCCGCTGCTGCTGGCCGCCGGAGAGCTGCGCGGGCTTGTGCTTCGCGCGGCTCTCGAGGCCGACGAGCTCGAGGACTTCGCGGACTCGCGACCGGCGCGCTCCCCGAGACATGCCCTGATAGAGCAGCGGCAGCTCGACGTTTTCGTAGACCGAGAGATCGTCGATGAGATTGAAGCTCTGGAAGATGAAGCCGACGTTGCGCTTGCGAATCTCGGTGAGCTGCCTCTCGGAGCAGCTCGACACCTCGGTGCCATCGAGAAGGTACGCGCCGCTCGTCGGCCGGTCGATGAGCCCGATGATGTTGAGCAGCGTCGACTTGCCGCAGCCCGAGGGTCCCATGATCGCGAGGAACTCTCCCTGCTCGACCTCGAGGCTCACCTCATCGAGCGCCGTTGTTTCGAGCTCGCTCGTGCGATAGAGCTTGCGTACGTTCGAGAGCCTGATCACCTCGCCAGCCCGCTCGCTCGCCCCGTCCGATGTCATCATGCGCCTCCCGTCAGCGTGATGCGCTCGATGTCCTTGAAGGAATCGTAGCTCGAGACGATGACGCGCTCGCCGGGGGAAAGCCCGCCCAGCACCTCGATCTGCTCGAGATTGCGCCGGCCGAGCTCAACGGCGCGCCGGTGCGCGACCGTCCCACCTCGCGGCAGGACGAAGACCCATTGGCCGCCGGTATCGTCGTAGAAAGGGCCGTTGGCGACCACCAGGCCCCGGCGCGCGCCGCCGATGTCGAGGCGCAGCTGGACGGTCTCGCCGCGGCGGAATTTCTGCGCGTTGGCGGCGGTCATCGGCACGAGGTCCACCTTGAACTGCCGGTCGGTCACCTGGGGATATACCTTCACGACTCTGAAGCGCTGCGCGGGAGTGTCGCTGTCGGGCTCGGTCGTCGCGACCTCGCCGACCGTGACGCGCTGCAGGTAGTGCTCGTCGATGAGCGCGGCGACCTTGAAGCCGTCGGTCCGGTCCACCTGGCCGATCCGCTCGCCCGCCGCCTTCGACTCCCCCAGATGCGCATCGAGCAGGGTGAGCTCGCCGTCGAAGGGGGCGCGGATGAGGAGATGGTCGAGATCCTGCTTCGCGATCGTGAGGTTCTGGCGCATCTGCGCGACGAGGCGATCGAGCTCGGCGACCTGCTCGCGCTGCAGCGATTCGTCGGAGTCGCGAGCCTCGATCTCTGCCGCGACGAGCCGTTTGCGGCGCTCGGACTCGAGCTGCGCGTCTTCGAGGTCGGCGCGCCGGACGACGCCGCTGGGCGCCAGCGCGGTGAGCCGTGCGAGACGCTTACCGGCCTCGTCGGCCTGATATTTCGCGTCGATCAGCTCGCGCGCATGCGTCAGCCGGCTCTCGGAGAATTGCAGATTAGCGAGCGCGAGCCGGTCGAGCTGCTCGGAGAGCTGTCCCTCGCTGTTGAGCACTTGCAGTTGCAGCGCTGCATTGTTGAGCCGTACGAGGGGCTGGCCCGCTTTGACGAATGCGCCCTCCTCGACCTCGACCTGCGCCACCTGGCCCCCGTCCACGGCGTCGAGGTACACCGTCTCGCGCGGCTCGACGTTGCCACTCACGGGGATGTACTCGATGAAGTCGCCGGCCTCGACGGTGGACAGCACGACCCGATCGCGGCTCGTGGTGAGCGTTCGCGCGATGCCGTAACGCACGTAGCCGAAGGCAAATGCGGCCATGACGAGCAGCACCGATGCCCCCGTCGCGACCCGCCGGCGCGTGAGCCAGTGGCGCTCGATGCGCCGGTCCATCGCAGAGGGTGGAACTCGCTCGAGTTGCACCGGTTCGTACTCGCCGGAATGCGTGCCCTCGCGGTGCGCCCGCGCCTCGCGCAGCGATTCGATCCAGGGCAGGTCGGAAGATCGCCGTGCTATGGCCATGCTCTTACTGTATTATCTACGTAACACAGTACGCAAGTAGTACATTGGCGAGGCGCGGGAGTCAAGCTATCGTATGAGGATGAGGAAGGCTCGTCACGAGTGGACCGAGGGGCCCGCGATCTACCGCCAGCTCATGGACCAGGTCATCGCGCGGATTCTCGATCACACCTACCCGGAAGGCCGCATGCTGCCCTCGGTGCGAGCGCTCGCGAGCGACTTCGACGTGAACCCGCTCACCGCGGCCAAGGCCTACAAGGAGCTCGCGCGCGACGGCCTGATCGATCGGCTGCGCGGCGAGGGACTCGTCGTCGCCAAGGGCGCGCGCGACTCGCTTCTCAAGCGCGAGCGCACGCGGTTCTTCAAGGACGAATGGCCGCAGCTTCGCGATCGGCTCCGACGGCTCGGAATCGACATGCGAGCGCTGGCGGAGTCGGCGGAGGAGAAATAGACTTCCGCGTTTCCTCCGACGCGGACATCCCTTGAAGCAATCGCTCGAGCAGCTGCTCCTCGCCGCCCTGGAAAGTCTCCCGGGCGGAGTTCTCCCTGCGCCGCCGGATGCGGCAGCGGTGACGCTCGAGCGGGCACGGGACGCCAAGCACGGCGATTTCTCGAGCAATGTCGCGCTGCGGCTTGCCAAGGCCGCACGGCGCAACCCGCGCGAGCTCGCGCAGGCGATCGTCGCGGCGCTGCCGCCGAGTCCGCTCGTCGCGCGGACCGAGGTCGCGGGTGCGGGATTCATCAACTTCCATCTGACCCCGGATGCGTATGCGCGTGAGCTCGCGAGAATCCACGAGCTTCGGGAGCGCTATGGCCGAAGCGCGGCCGGCGCAGGCGAGCGCGTGATGGTCGAGTTCGTTTCCGCCAACCCGACCGGACCTTTGCATGTTGGCCACGGACGTCAGGCAGCGCTCGGCGATGCGCTCGCATCGCTCCTCGAGACGCAGGGTTACGAGGTCACGCGGGAGTATTACTACAACGATGCCGGCGCGCAGATTCAGAACCTGGCCCTGTCGGTTCAAGCGCGCGCCCGCGGGATCGCCCCGGGCGAGTCCGGCTGGCCCCAGGACGGGTATGCCGGTGAATATATCCAGGAGGTCGCCCAAGACTTCCTCGCTGCGGACGGCGACATCGATGACCTCGATGCGGTCCGCAAATTCGCGGTCGCCTGCCTGCGCAACGAGCAGGACGGGGATCTCAAAGCGTTCGGCCTCGAGTTCGACGTGTACTCACTCGAGTCGAGCCTGTATCTCGACGGCAAGCTCGATGCCATCGTCCAGGGACTGATTGCAAGCGGCAAGACTTACCAGAGCGAAGGCGCTCTGTGGCTTCGGACGACGGACTACGGGGACGACAAGGATCGTGTCGTTCGCAAATCCGATGGCAGCTTCACCTACTTCGTCCCCGACGTGGCCTATCACCTCACCAAGTGGACACGAGGATTCCAGAAAGCCATCAACGTCCAGGGCGCGGACCATCACGGAACGATCGCCAGAGTCCGGGCGGGCCTGCAGGCGCTCGACCTCGGCATTCCGCAGGGCTACCCGGAGTACGTCCTCCATCAGATGGTCAGGGTCATGCGCGGGGGCGAGGAGGTGAAAATCTCCAAGCGCGCCGGGACCTACGTGACGCTGCACGACCTGATCGACTGGGTAGGGCGGGATGCCGCACGGTTCTTTCTGGTCTCGCGCAAGGCGGATGCGGAGTTCGTGTTCGACGTGGACCTGGCACGCTCGCGCAGCGAGGAGAACCCGGTCTACTACGTGCAGTACGCCCATGCGCGCATCGCGAGCGTCATGAAGCAGCTCGCCGCGCGCGAGTTGACACTCGATCTGGCAGCCGGCCTCGCCCATGGGGGATTGCTGCGCGGTGAACACGAGCAGGCGGTGCTGCGGACACTGGTGCGCTACCCCGAGGTGATCGAGCAGGCGGCGGCAGATCGCGCCCCGCACGCGCTCGTGCATTACCTGCGCGAGCTCGCGAACGCCTTTCACACCTATTACAACGCCGAGCCCTTCATCGTGAGCGATGCGCCGCTGCGCAATGCGCGGCTTGCCCTCGTACTCGGCGTTCAGCAGCTCATCCGCAACGGGCTCGCGCTGCTCGGCGTCTCCGCGCCCGATACGATGTGAGAGCGGCTGTGGCCCGGCTCACCTCCCGCGACTACAAGAAGCCTCCGCGCCACGGACTCGATGCGACGCGCTGGCGTGATTTCGGCGCCGGGCTGCTCGTCGGGGCGGTCTGCATGGCGGGACTCTTCGGCGCTGCCCATCGCGCGCCGCACGGCACCTCCGAGGTGCCGCGCCCCGAGCCGCATCGCCCTGCCCCGCCGGAAGCCGCGGCCGATCCGGCCGGCCCGAGCGCCGAGCGCTACGACTTCTACCGGATGCTGCCTCATTTCGAGGTGGTCGTCCCGGAGAAAGAGCGCGACGTGAAGCGCGACGTCCCGACCGCGACGATCGAGCGTCCGGGCGTGTATGTGCTGCAGGCGGGCTCCTACCGCGATGAGTCCGAAGCGGATCGCGTCGCCAAGCAACTCTCGCTGCAGGGCGTCGAGGCCAAGGTTCAGCGCGTCGCCGTGGACACGGATGTCTGGTATCGCGTGCGGATCGGCCCCATCAATCAACTCAGCGACCTGAACCGGCTGCGCAAGAAACTCCACGATGCCGACATCGACGCCATCGTGATACGGGTCGGCGACTGAGCTCACCTCGAGCCCGCCGTCACGAAGGACGGCGCCTAGTCCTCGGTGATGGCGCGAAAATCCACCCCGAGGGAGCGCAGTTTCCGATAGAGATGGGTGCGCTCCATGCCCACGCGCTTGGCGAGCTGCCCGACCTTCCCGTTGCAGAGTAACAGCTGCTGCTGAAGGTAGGCGCGCTCGAACTGCTCGCGGGCTTCGCGCAGCGGCAGCGCGAGAAGATCCTGCTTGACGAGCGGCTCCCCGGGCGAGGATTGAATGGCGAGCTCGCGCTCGATCTCGTCCAGGCGAATCTCCTCGGAGCCGCCCTGGATGAGCAGTCGATTCACGAGGTTGCGGAGCTCGCGCAGGTTGTCGGGCCAAGGATAATTGCGCAGCCGGTTCTGCGCCGCGACGCTGAAGCGCCTGAGGGGCAGGCCCGCGGAATCGACGGCGCGGTCCACGTAGTGCCGCAGCAGCTCCGGAACGTCCTCCACGTAGTCCCGGAGCGGCGGCACGCGCACGATGAGGGTGTTGAGATGCGCGAGCAGATCACGGCGCATTCCCTCGCTCGTGCCCGCACGGCTCTCGATACCCGGCTGCGCAGAGCAGACGAACCGCGCATCGAAGCGCCGCGGCTCCATGCTGCCGAGCCGCCGGAAAGTCCTCGATTCGAGCACGCCGTGGAACAGCCGCTGCGCCTGCGCCGGGAGATCCTCGATTTCGTGGATGAACAGCGTCCCGCCGGCTGCCTGCTCGATGAGACCCGGGCTGTCCGCCCGGCCGAGAAGCTGCTCCTCGGCATCCGCATCGCGCAGGCTCGAGGCGACGAGCGCCACGAAGCTCGCCCCTGCGCGCGGGCTCTCGCCATGCAGGTAGCGCGCGAACGCTTCGCGGCCGGAGCCGGGCTCCCCGATCAGGAGCACCGCGGAAGGATTCGCAGCGATCTGCTGCAGCTCGGTCCGCAGCTGCTGCATGAGCTTGCTCTTGCCGGCCGGCACGAGCAGCTGCGGCGGCAGCGGGTTCGCGGGCGGGCGGCGGCGCCGGCCCGATTCGAGCGCGCGCTCGACGGTGCGCAGCAGCTTCGCGAGGGAGAGGGGCTTCTCGACATAGTCGAAAGCGCCGAGCCGGGTGGCCTCCACCGCGGTCTCCACGGTGCCGTGACCCGACATCATCACGACGGGACAGCCATCGTTGGCGGAGGCAGACCATTCACGGAGCAGGGTGATGCCGTCCACGTCCGGCATCCAGATGTCGAGCAGCACGAGATCCGGCGACTGCCGGGCTCTCGAGGCGCGCGCCTGGCCGGCGTTCGCGGCGACATCGACCTCGTAGCCCTCCTCGGAGAGAATCTCCTTGAGAAGACCGCGGATGTCGGCCTCGTCATCGACCACGAGGATGCGCTGCGCACTCATACGATTCTCTCCTTTCCTTTCCGCAACGGCGGCCGCAGCTCACGGAGGCTCGATGCGGGCCGGGTGGCGTCCTTCACGGGAAGCACCACGCGAACGCGCGCGCCGCCCTCCGGGCGATTGTCCGCATCGATGTGCCCGCCGTGCTCCTCGACGATTCGCTTCACGATCGCAAGGCCCAGGCCCGTCCCCTTCGGCTTGCTGGTGACGTACGGGTCGAACACGTGGGCGAGCAGCTCGCGCTGGAATCCCGGACCGCTGTCGCTCACCGTGATGACCACGTGGTCCGCGTCGGCGGCGCGCGTGGCGATCTCGACCCGGGCGGGGTCGCGCGCCTCGAGGGCCTCGAGCGCGTTCACCAGCAGATTGTTCAGAAGCTGGCGCACGCGGCCCCGGTCCGCTTCGATCACGGGGATCGCCGCAGCAAGATCCAGCTTGAGCTCCACGCGCGGGTCGTGCGAGCGATAGAGCTCGACGACCTCGGTCACGAGCTCGTTGAGACTGAACCGCGCAACGGTCATGTCGGGGGCGCGCGCGTATTCGCTGAACGCGTTCACCATCTGCTTCATGGTCTCGACCTGCTGCACGATGGTGTCGGTCGAGCGCTGCAGCACCTCGGCATCGTCGTGAGCCATGCTCGCCAGGAACCGGCGCCGCATGCGCTCCGCGGACAGCTGAATCGGCGTGAGGGGATTCTTGATCTCGTGAGCCAGACGGCGCGCGACTTCGCCCCACGCGGCATCGCGCTGCGCCTGCAGCAATGCGGTGATGTCGTCGAATACGACGATGTAGCCCCGCTCGCCCCCCTCGCCCGGCAGCCGCGTGCAGGCACTCATCAGAGCGCAATGGCCGGAGCCGCCGTCGAGATCGATCTGCTCGCGCCATTCCTCGCGCCCGGCGGCGAAGCGCACCGCGAGCGCGGCGACAAACTGGCTGAAGCGCTCGTTGCCAGCCCCGAGCTCCGGCAGCGAGCGGCCCGTCGCGTTCGAAAGATCGGCCCCGAGAATGAGCCCCGCGGCCTGGTTCGCGATTCGAACCGTGAGCTCGCGGTCGAGCGCCAGCACCCCGGTCGAGAGCCGCGCGAGAATGACCGCCAAGCGCTCGCGCTCGTGTTCGACGGCTTGCTGGCTGCGGACCGCCTCCTCGCGCGCGCGGCGCAACCGCTTGGTCATGTCGTTGAAGGAGTGC